>NZ_JAEHNY010000007.1:42024-212185 GCF_016236975.1 Salegentibacter maritimus | reverse complement strand
GGACAGTCTCATAGCTCAGCTGGTTAGAGCGCTACACTGATAATGTAGAGGTCGGCAGTTCGAGTCTGCCTGAGACTACAGCGCGCTAAAGCGCAGTTAAAGGTTAAGAGTTCAAAGTAATTTGAATTTGGGACAACAACGTTCATTACAAATTGAAAGGAAATTTTAGAAGTTGGGCAACCAGTTTACAGTACGCAGTGAGCAGTACGCAGTACAGTTACGACTGAATACTGAATACTAATTAACTGCCAACTGAAAAATGGGGGATTAGCTCAGCTGGCTAGAGCGCCTGCCTTGCACGCAGGAGGTCATCGGTTCGACTCCGATATTCTCCACAAAAGGCTTTAAGCATTATGCTATAAGCCGTAAGCAAAAATGCCTAAGGCTTATAGCCTAAAGCATATAGCTTATAAAGTTCATTGACATATTGAGAAACAAAGAATACGAGAAAACTACAGTTATAGGATGTAAATTTTATAACGAGGTAAATTAATTATATTAATAGAATACATTGTGATTTAAGGTCACGAGAAATTCGAGCATAAGCAAGAAGCATACAAGCTAGATAAGGGCGTATGGGGAATGCCTAGGCTCTCAGAGGCGAAGAAGGACGTGATAAGCTGCGAAAAGCTGCGGGGATTGGCACATACAAGTTGATCCGCAGATATCCGAATGGGGCAACCCACTATACTGAAGGTATAGTATCCGCAAGGAGGCAAACCCGGAGAACTGAAACATCTAAGTACCCGGAGGAAGAGAAAACAATAGTGATTGCGCTAGTAGCGGCGAGCGAACGTGCATTAGCCCAAACCATAAGGTTTACGGACCTTATGGGGTTGTAGGACCACAATATTTGTTGCAAACAGAATTAGAACAAGTTGGAAAGCTTGGCCATAGACGGTGACAGCCCGGTATAGGTAATGGATGTAATGATAGTGGTATCCTGAGTAGTGCGGGGCACGTGAAACCCTGTATGAATCCGGCGGGACCATCCGCCAAGGCTAAATACTCCTGAGAGACCGATAGTGAACCAGTACCGTGAGGGAAAGGTGAAAAGAACCCTGAACAAGGGAGTGAAATAGATCCTGAAACCATACGCTTACAAGCGGTCGGAGCCTTTAGGGGTGACGGCGTGCCTTTTGCATAATGAGCCTACGAGTTACCGTTTCCAGCAAGGTTAAGCAGTTCAGCTGTGGAGCCGTAGCGAAAGCGAGTCTTAATAGGGCGATTTAAGTTGGTAATGGTAGACGCGAAACCGTGTGATCTACCCTTGGGCAGGTTGAAGCTGTGGTAACACATAGTGGAGGACCGAACCCGTTGACGTTGAAAAGTCTTGGGATGACCTGAGGGTAGGGGTGAAAGGCCAATCAAACTCGGAAATAGCTCGTACTCCCCGAAATGCATTTAGGTGCAGCGGTATAATAGTTTTATAGAGGTAGAGCTACTGATTGGATGCGGGGGCTTCACCGCCTACCAATTCCTGACAAACTCCGAATGCTATAAAATGTTTTATATCAGTGAGGGCATGGGTGCTAAGGTCCGTGTCCGAGAGGGAAAGAACCCAGACCATCAGCTAAGGTCCCCAAATGTATGTTAAGTTGAATAAACGCGGTTGGACTGCCCAGACAGCTAGGATGTTGGCTTGGAAGCAGCCATTCATTTAAAGAGTGCGTAACAGCTCACTAGTCGAGCGGTCCGGCATGGATAATAATCGGGCATAAACATACTACCGAAGCTATGGATTTCATATTTAGATATGGAGTGGTAGGGGAGCATTGTAACAGAGATGAAGGTGAGTCGTGAGGCTTTCTGGATTGGTTACAAAAGAAAATGTAGGCATAAGTAACGATAATGCAGGCGAGAAACCTGCACACCGAAAGACTAAGGTTTCCCCAGCTATGCTAATCAGCTGGGGGTTAGTCGGGACCTAAGGCGAACCCGAAGGGGGTAGTCGATGGACAACAGATTAATATTTCTGTACTTGCCCCACGTTAAAGCGGACGGAGGCGAAAAGTTGGTGCGTGCTGACGGAATAGCACGTTGAAGGGAGTGGTAACACCCCGATAGTACACAAAAGCTTCGGCCGGCGTGATAATCCAGCGGATCGACTTCCAAGAAAAGCGAGTGGATGCAACCCGTACCGTAAACCGACACAGGTAGTTGGGATGAGAATTCTAAGGTGCTCGAGAGATTCATGGCTAAGGAACTAGGCAAAATAGGCCCGTAACTTCGGGAGAAGGGTCGCCCCGCTTTTAGCGGGGCCGCAGTGAAGAGGTCCAGGCGACTGTTTATCAAAAACACAGGGCTCTGCTAAATCGAAAGATGATGTATAGGGCCTGACACCTGCCCGGTGCTGGAAGGTTAAGAGGAGATGTTAGCTTCGGCGAAGCATTGAATTGAAGCCCCAGTAAACGGCGGCCGTAACTATAACGGTCCTAAGGTAGCGAAATTCCTTGTCGGGTAAGTTCCGACCTGCACGAATGGTGCAACGATCTGGACACTGTCTCAGCCATGAGCTCGGTGAAATTGTAGTATCGGTGAAGATGCCGATTACCCGCTACGGGACGAAAAGACCCCGTGCACCTTTACTATAGCTTAGTATTGACTTTGGACAAGTGATGTGTAGGATAGGTGGGAGACTTTGAAGCGCCGTCGCCAGGCGGTGTGGAGTCATTGTTGAAATACCACCCTTTACTTGTTCGGAGCCTAACCTCATTATGTGAGGGACAGTGCTTGGTGGGTAGTTTGACTGGGGTGGTCGCCTCCAAAAGAGTAACGGAGGCTTCTAAAGGTTCCCTCAGCACGCTTGGTAACCGTGCGTAGAGTGCAATGGCAAAAGGGAGCTTGACTGAGAGACATACAGGTCGATCAGGTACGAAAGTAGAGCATAGTGATCCGGTGACACCGCGTGGAAGGGTCATCGCTCAAAGGATAAAAGGTACGCCGGGGATAACAGGCTGATCTCCCCCAAGAGCTCACATCGACGGGGGGGTTTGGCACCTCGATGTCGGCTCGTCACATCCTGGGGCTGGAGAAGGTCCCAAGGGTTGGGCTGTTCGCCCATTAAAGTGGCACGCGAGCTGGGTTCAGAACGTCGTGAGACAGTTCGGTCTCTATCTGTAGTGGGCGTTAGAAATTTGAGTGGACCTGACTCTAGTACGAGAGGACCGAGTTGGACCAACCTCTGGTGCACCAGTTGTTCCGCCAGGAGCACTGCTGGGTAGCTACGTTGGGAAGGGATAAGCGCTGAAAGCATATAAGCGCGAAACCCACCACAAGATGAGATTTCTTTAAAGGACCGTGGGAGACGACCACGTTGATAGGCCATAGGTGTAAAGGCAGCAATGTCATAGCCGAGTGGTACTAATAATCCGTAAAGCTTGATGCGATTCCTGTTATCCTGCAAGGGATAACAGGAGCTTGAATGCTTGCCGCAGTTTTATTTTATTTTTTGTTTCTTTTAATATGTCAACTTATTAGAGTAGGCAGTTGTAAGTAAAAGGGTAAGCAGGAAAACCTGCAAATTTATAGACTGTAAACTGCATACTAAAGACTTAAGGTGGTTATGGCAACGGGGCTCACCTCTTTCCATTCCGAACAGAGAAGTTAAGCCCGTTAGCGCAGATGGTACTGCTATTTGTGGGAGAGTATGTCACCGCCTTTTTTTTAAAAGACCTTTACAGCAATGTAAAGGTCTTTTTTTTTGATCTAGTTTTTTTGGAAAGGAGGAGTGGGCTACTATAAGTCTTTAAGTGGTTTTACAGGTGGGACTACATTTGCTACCGGTGGCAGGCTTTTAAAATAGAAGTACATGGCCTTTAAATCTTCTTCCTTTATATCTTTAAAGTTTTGCCAGGGCATGGGCGGCAATAACATGCGGGTATTTTCCTGGCTTTTGTATTTTCCTTCCACCATAGCCTTTTAAACTGTTGAAACGTCCAGGTGCCCATACCCGTGTCGTTTGGTGTTAAGTTTGCCGCATATGAAACTCCCTAGGGACCCACAAAAGCAGTTAAATCCTGGTTCATTAGTATCTCACTTTATCACCTGATTTTACAATCAATCTTTCATATTCTCTATTCGGTTATAAGCTACCTTAGTTTAGGATAAGTAGCTTTTAACTTTTTGATGTTTTTTAATATGGCGAGAATATCCAGTTTATGATATCAATAGAGCCAATTTTTTGTGTATATTCGAAGAAATGATGCTATTCATATGTATTTTTATTGAAAACGATTAAAAACATTATTTGTCTGCTAATTTTATTCAGTTTTGTGCTCTTAGAGGACTTAGCTGCTCAGGATATTACGAGAAAGGATATATATATTCAATTTGATAAGCTTATTGGGATCGAAAACTCTGATCTATATAATGGTATTGCATATAATGAATTACATCAAATAGATCCTGAGGAAAATAAGTTTCTTTTTCCCTATGAAATGCATCCGGGTGATATAGTATATGATGGTAAAACCTACTATAACATATTACTAAATTACAATATATATAATGACGTTGTATTGGTGAAATTAAAAAATGACCTAGCTACTCATGTCTTTCAACTAATAACCGATAAGATTGAAGCTTTTGAAGTAAACAACTCAAAATATAAGCGAATTTCAGGAAATCAATTAAAGAAGATTCCTTCAGGAATTTACAAAATCTTGTATACTGATGAGAATCGAGATATCGTATTGATGGAAAAACATAGGTTAAAGGAAAGGAAGAATCTGAATGATAAGGTTACTGTTTATATGTATAAGAAACAAAAAAGCCACTTTGTTTTAAGAAAATATGGCGAACTTTTCTTTTTACAGGATAAAATAGATTTTCAGAAGGTATTTCCAGGTTCTAAAAAAGAGATTGTTAACTTTTATAAGGAGTATAATTCTTTGCGGAAATCCAATCAAAGTGAGTTTATGACTAAATTGATCGAACTTTTAATTTTAAAAAAATAATCGGGTTGAAGCAACAACTATTATTTCTTTCTTTTATGATTATGCCTTTTGTTTCGTTCTCTCAGGAAGAAACATTTTCTATTAATGCGGAAGGTATTACACTAAAAGAAGTTCTTTTAGAGATTGAATCTCAAAGCAATTATACTTTTTTCTTTGTAGATAGCTGGTTGGATGCCGATCCTATTTCAGTAAACTTTCAGAATAAACCTCTAAATACAATTCTCACAGAAGTTTTTAAGGATACTTATTTGAATTATTATGTTTACAAAAATCAAATTATTCTAACTCCTAACAATTTGGTTTATGATGCGTTGCCCGAAGGATTTTTCGGGAGTGAAAATGATACTATGGGTAATAGTTTAACGTCTGGAGACAAAGCCGGGAAAAGGAATATGGAAAATATTAGCCCTATTTTTTATAAAGGAATACAAAATAGGAACTTAAATAAACCCATAAAAACCCTAAGTATCGGAAAAGAAACTACCGCGAAAAGTAACAAGAAATATTCTCTAAGTGGAGTGGTTACAGATAAGGTAAGTGGGAAGCCCATTTCTAATTTAGCCATTTTGGTTAAATCTAAGAATATTGGTGCTATAACCGATAGTCTTGGGTACTATGAAATTAAATTGCCTCAAGGTGCAAATCTTCTCGAAACCCAGTCATTAGGTTCTGAAAACCTCAGAACTAGGGTGGTAATGTATAATAATGGAAAGCTTGATATTAGTTTAAATGAAACCTATGAAGAGTTAGGCGAAGTTTTTTTAGAAACAACTAATAATAACAATGTTTCTGATGCTATTGTAGGGTCTGAAACAATTAATGTAGAACAAATAAAGAATATTCCATTGGTATTAGGAGAACGTGATATTTTGAAAGTGGCCACTACTTTACCGGGAATTACAAAGGCAGGAGAGGGTGCGGCAGGTTATAATGTTAGAGGAGGGAGGGCAGATCAAAACCTTATTTTACTTGACGACGCGGTGCTTTATAATCCTTCACATTTTTTCGGGATATTTTCTGCTATCAATCCTTTCACTTCAGGAGATGTAAATATTTATAAGGGAAGTATTCCGGCTAAGTATGGAGGCCGGCTATCATCGGTTTTTGACATACATACCAAAAATGCCAATACACAGAAATTTAGTGGAGAAGCAGCAATTGGACCGGTTACTAGTAATTTATCTTTAGAAGTTCCGGTAGTAAATAATAAATCTGGGCTTATAATTGGTGGGCGTGCAACCTATTCAAACTGGATATTGAAAAATCTTGATGAAGAATCCCTTAATAATAGTGAGGCTTCTTTCTATGATATTATTGGCAAATACCACCATAGTTTTGATGATAAAAATAAAATTCAGGCTACAGGATATTTTAGTAAAGATAAGTTTAGTCTTACTTCTGATTCTTTATTCAGTTATCAAAACAGGTTAATGTCCATAAATTATGAACACAAATTCACCGAAGCCCATAAGGCAAATATCATTTTCTCTAACAGTGATTATAAATTCGATATAAATTACGAAAACGACATTAGAGATAATTTTCAATCAGGATATAATATTAACGAGAGTGAATTAAAAATGATACTTGATTATGAGTTAAGTGAAAATCATAACTTTATTTATGGATTATCCAGTAAACTCTATGTGGTAGACCCCGGGGAAATAAAACCTATAGGAGGGGAATCAGAAATAACTAAATTAAAAATACCCCGGGAAAGGGGACTGGAATCTTCAGTGTTTATTTCAGACGAGTTTAAAATAAGTGAGAAATTGCTCTTAAATGCTGGGGTGCGATATTCTATATATGCTGCATTGGGAGAAAGAAGTCAGAGAATTTATGAAACCGGGCTCCCAAAAAGCACAGCTACAGTGCTAGATACTTTAAATTATAAGAATAATGAGGTGATTGAAACCTATGGAGGGGCAGAGGCCCGCCTATCGGCTCGTTACTTTCTAAAGCCAAATTTATCAGTAAAAGCTTCCTATAATAATACTTATCAATACATTCACACATTAACAAACAATACTACCATCTCTCCTACAGATATTTATAAATTATCAGATTTAAATATAGCCCCTCAAAAAGCAAATCAATACTCTTTAGGTCTTTATAAAAATATAGATAATAATTTGTATGAATTAAGCGCGGAAGCTTACTATAAAAGGTCTAAGAATTTATTGGATTTTAAAACCGGCGCAAAATTATTTTTGAATGAAAATGTAGAAACCGAAGCACTTCAGGGAGTTGGTAAATCTTACGGTATCGAGTTTCTTGTTAAGAAAACAAGAGGTAAATTAAATGGATGGCTGGGGTATACTTACTCCAGGTCCCTAATTAAATTAGATAGTGAATTTAACGAGCAGATTGTAAATGCAGGAAGATATTTCCCTTCAAATTTCGACAAGCCACACGATGTAAGTTTGGTAGCCAATTACAAGATCACTAAAAGGTTTAGTTTTTCGGCTAATTTTGCTTATCAAACCGGTCGCCCGGTCACTTACCCTATTGGTCAATATGATTTTAATGGCGCAGAATACGTTTTTTATAGTGACCGAAATAAATATAGAATCCCAGATTATTATAGACTGGACTTAAGCTTTAATATAGAGGGGAATCATAAAATTGATAAGCTGGCACATAGCTTTTGGAATATCTCTATTTACAATGTATTAGGAAGAAATAACCCATATTCTGTATTTTTTGTAACTAAAGATGGAAAAGTCGAAGCTTTACAAAGTTCTATTTTTTCTGTGCCTATTCCCACAATCACTTATAATTTTAAATTTTAAGTAATGAGAAGTTATGCTATAAAATACATAGTGGTTTTTAGTCTTCTCATAAGCGTTTTTGGCTGTGTAGAGCCGTTTGATATAGAAACTGAAAACCTGGAAAGTGCCCTGGTAATTGAGGCAACCATTACTAATGAATATAAGAAACAGGAAATTAAACTTTCCCGAACTTATGCGCTTGGTGATGAAGGTCCAAATCCTGAATCTGGGGCTCAGGTGAAAGTTGTAAACCTATCTGGAGATTTGTATCAATTTCAGGAAGAAGAACCTGGAGTTTATAGATCATCTCAAGAATTTTCTGCTGAGAATAATAGTTCATCTTATCAATTAGAAGTTATTACCAGTGACGGAAAAACCTATGCCTCAGAACCTGTAAAACTCGATGCCTCTAGTGAAATTATGGAAATGGATATTGTGAAATCAATACAACCTATTAACGGTGTGGAAAAAGAAGGTTTGGCACTAACCGTAAACTCTGGAGAAAACGATTCGAAATTTTATCGTTATACTTATCAGGAAACCTATGAGTTTCGTTCACTTTATAGAATACCATTTAAGTTTATTCTTGAGAACGGGGTTATAGATACAGCTCCCAAAACAGAAGAAGAATATCTTTGTTATGTTACAAGAGATTCAGAAAGTATCATAATTTCCAGTTCCTCAAATATAGTTAATGAAGCTGTAAGTGATTTTCCTGTACGATTTCTAAGTAAGGAAAATCCGGCTATTTCCTACAGATATAGTTTACTTGTTAAACAATATAGTCTATCCAGGGAAGCTTATACTTTTTACGAAGTTCTAAATGAATTATCTGGTTCTGAAAGTCTTTTTTCACAAAATCAGCCGGGTTTTGTGAATGGAAATGTCTTTTCGGTAGATAATCCTAACGAAAAGGTGCTTGGTTATTTTAGTGTTTCTGCCGTAGATTCACATAGAGTTTTCTTCAATTTTACAGACTTTTATGATAGGACAGAAAGACCTCCGTACCCTTATAATTGTACGATTACCAGGCCAGAATATCCTGTTCTTTTAAATGCTGTTGAAAATGATGCAGTAAGCCTTATAAGCCAGGCTAATGGCGGTGCCGATAGTGAAGGAATGGGGCCCTATAGAGTGGTGCCGAAGCCTTGTGTGGATTGTAGGGTTTTTGGAGTTAATGTTAAACCCGATTTTTGGGAAGATTAAACTATGGGATTGAAAACAATTTATTTCTCACTTTTATTTTTATTCTTTGCCTCTTCTGCTTTTGGTCAGAAACCTGAGGCTAAGTTTAAAGAACAGCAGTTTAAACCAGAAGAGAAAGTTTTTGTGGACTACAATTCTTCTCTTGTTTTTCCTGGTGAATATCTTTATTACAAAGTTTACGTGCTTAACGATAAAACCAATAGACTAAGTTCTTTAAGTCAAATAGCTTATGTGAAAATGGTGAGCGAAAATGGAGAAACAATTTTTACTCATAAAATAAATACAGCTTCAGGCACAGGCAATGGTGATTTTTTTGTGCCCACAAATATTGCCTCTGGGACTTATAAATTAATTGCATTTACAGAATGGATGTATAACAAAAGTGACACCAACTTCTTTAGTGGGACTGTATTTGTTATTAATCCTTATACCACCAAAGGCGAAAAAAGTTTAAAACGTGTTGCTTCGGCTCAAGTAGATGATATAAATACAATTTCAGAAAAAGAAAATTCAGCAACAGGAATTATTAAGTTATCAAATAAAGCAATATTCAATAAAAGAGAAGAAGTAAAGCTTCTTTTAGATTCATTAAAACTTAAAGAGGGGAACTATTCCCTGTCTGTTTATAAAAAGAATAAATTAAAACTTCCCGATAAACTGAATATTTCTAATCTTCAGAAGATATATACAAAGGAAGATAACAATTCAAATTCTACTTCAAGTCAACCTTATCTTCCAGAACTTCGGGGGGACTTATTTAGGGGAACGATATCAACAACTAATAAAAATCTTTCTGTTTCAAACCAAAGTTTGGCGGTCTCAGTGCCCGGAGATAATTTTCAGCTTAAAATAAGTAATACTAATGAAGAAGGGGTGTTTTATTTTAACCTGGATGCCAGCCAGAGTGTAGATAATTTAGTAGTTCAGATGATGGGAGAAAATGCGCACGACTTTGAAATTGAATTAGATTCGCTTCCAAAATTTAACTATTCTTCACTTTATTTTCCACCATTGGAGATAAGTCCTGATATGGAATCGGAAATTGTAAAGCGTAGTGTATTTAATCAAATAGAGAATAGCTATTATAGTATTAAGCCCGATACATTAAAGACTCAGGGAAAAAAGGAACCATTTTTTGGCTCTAAAAACATAGCAGTTTATCCTTTAGATGACTATACCAGGTTTCCTACTGTTAAAGAGACTTTTATAGAAGTAATTAGTGCTGCTAAGATTAGAGAAAATAAAAAGGGCGAGAGTGTATTTGGAGTATACTCCAGAAATAGTGATTTAGAATTTATTAGTAGTGCACTTCTTCTTGTAGACGGGCTTTATATAGAGAATACTGAAGCTTTAATGAATTATAGCGCAAATAAAATAGATGTAATTAAAGTGGTGAGGAATGAATATTATTATGGTTCTAAAATTTTTGGTGGAATAATCTCTATCGAAACCAAAGAGAATGATTTTGTAGGTAGCTACCAATCAGGTTCCTTGAAAAAATTTGATATAATACCAGTAAGAGCTGCCAAAAATTATTATGTGGTTAATTATAAGAAACAGGAGCTTGATAGGATTCCCGATTTTAGAAGGCAATTATTATGGAAACCTAGGCTTACTAATAATTTTCAAAATATAAGTTTCTTTACCTCAGATGTTGAGGGTGATTATATTATCACGCTTCAGGGTATTAGTAACGATGGACGTATAATTTTTGATCAAATATGCTTTGAGGTGGTAGATTAAAACTGTATTTATTGGCACCGCCAAAGGCTGTAATACCCTGAGGTAGTTTACTAGTAAGTTAAAATCTTAATTAGGAGTATGTTAGAAATTGTATTTATAAATTATAAAGCTAATATTTTAGCGCTTAAGGCAATCTTTTGTTTGCTTATCTTATTACTTAATTAACTGAACAAAATATATTTCTTCTAGTCAAAAACAGCCTTTACTATTGTCATTATTCCTTTAAATAATAAAAGCATAGCCGCGATTAAGGCTATGATTCCCAGAATTAAAACCGGGATATAATAGGGGTGATCCTGGTTGTTAAAGGCCGTGAAAAGCACAGAAGGGCCTATTAATATTAATGGAAGTGCAAAAGCCAGGTATTTAATTCCTTTACCAAGTATTTTCTTATCGGTGTGTTTCATCATTGCACAATATAAGTAGTAGAATCTGCTTCTGAAAGTCTAAAATAACCAAAAGGATAATTTTCTGGATTGGATTGGTTAATAATATTTCCTTTTACCGTTGCGGGTTGAGACTGGAAAGGCCCCCCGCCGTTATCTCCACCTTGAGAGCGTAATATAAATAAATAGTTATAAAATGCTTTAGATATCCCTTCCATAGTGATAAATACTTCATCACCAGGCACCAAATCTTCGTCGGAATAGGAAGCTGAAAACTGATTACCGTCTGTAAATTTATCTTCGTAAATTTCCAGGGAAAGTTTAGAAATTGAGAAATCTTTAAAAGTAAAAAGATAAAAATTTTCTTCACCTTTTGGATCAGTAAAAAAAGGTTCAATCTCTAGATCTTCGCGGGTAAAGCCACCTTCGTTATTCTGTTCAATAAAGTCTATTCCAGAAACAGGTACAAAATTGGAACTGGCGGTATATATTTCTTCTTTATACTTTATTTCTAAAGTATACTCTTCTTCAAATTTAGGCTTGAAACTAGTATGGGTGTAAATGCCCTGTTCCTGATGTTTAAAAATAAATTCTTCTCCATTTTTGGATCTAATATTAATTTCGGCATCACTCACGGTTGCTATTTCGTCTTCATAGTAACCAGTAGTTTCTGTTAATATAATTTTCTGTTCATTGCCAGGGGTATCCATATACCAAAGCAAGGATGCATCTACTACAAGCCTGGGAGAGCTTTCTTCTAAATTCAACTCTATAACTTCCTCGCAAGAAATTAAAACTGAAGTAAGGAATAAGAGGCTTAAATACTTTATTGGCAGCACCAAAGCATATAACACCCCAAGGCCTGCCTCTAAATTAAAAATTTGTTTCAAACGAATGCCTCTTAGGCTTGCCCCTAGGTAGTTTACTTTTTTCATCTTAAAATTTAAAATTATAGGTCACAGATGGTATGATTCCGAATAGGCTTAATTTTGCTGCTTCATTACGTCCGGTTTCGTCATTCTCTCTAAAACTTATAGAATTGGCGTTTTTTCTATTGTATACGTTGTAAATTCCAAAATTCCAGGACGATTGCAAGCCATCTTTTTTATTTGGTTTGGGTACGTAGGTTGCAGAAAGGTCTAACCTATGGTAGGCAGGTAATCTATTGCTGTTTCTATCACCGTAAACCGGTACATTTATTCCGTTAAAGTTATATTGCCCGGTAGGATAGGTAACCGGTAAACCTGTTTGAAACGCAAAATTTAGGCTAAAATCCCATTTAGAATTGTAATCGTAGGTGGCGGTTAGGTTTATATCGTGGGTTTTATCATAACTGGTAGCATACCATTTTCCATTATTTATGCCGCTTTCAATGGGGGTTCTACCGGGAGTTTGTTGTTCAGATTTAGATAAAGTATAGGCTAACCAACCGGTTAGGCGGCCTTTGTTCTTTTTAGCTAAGACTTCTAAACCATAGGCCCTGGAGCGTCCGTTTAAAATAATAGTTTCAATATTATTGTTCGCAATAAGATTTGCGCCATTTACATAATCTATTCTATTTTGAATGTCTTTATAAAAAACTTCAGATTCCAGGGTATAAGTTCCCTGTTGAAATTTACGAAAATAGCCTAGTGCATATTGATCTAAAATTTGAGGTTGAATAAAAGGACCACTTGGAGCCCATACATCAAGGGGAGTAGGGGAACTGGTGTTGGAGATTAAATGCAGGTATTGAGCCATTCTATTATAACTGGCTTTTATCGATTGCGTATCGTTGAAATTATAGGCTAAGGCAAGTCGGGGTTCTAAATTAGAATAAGTTTTTATTACTTCAGATCGGGAATATGTTTTTTCATTTATAGGTTCTGCTTCCTCATATATATCTAAACTTTCATTATAAATTATAGGGTTGTCGTCCCGGTATTCGTTGAAGCTGTCCTGCCCCAATCTAAAGAAGTTGCTAAACCTTAAACCATATTCTGCCGAAAAACTATTAGATATTTTGTGCTCTACAGAAAAGTAAGTGGCATTTTCAAAAGCATATTTATTGGTGAGTTTAAAATAATTAATTCCTGATTTTTCATCTATAGGTTCAATCTCACCGGGATTAAATTCGTGGTAAGTATTATGAATGCCATATTCCAGTTGGAAAGTATCGTTTAAATAGTGATTGAAATCATATTTGATATTGAGATTTTTAATGCCACTATCCCAATTGAATCCTACAAAATCAAGGGTAAGTCCGTAGTAGTAGTCACTATAAATTAACGACAAATTGGTAAAGATATCATCTGAAACCAAGTGATTCCATCTAAGGTTAAAAACCGAATTTCCGTAGGTATTTATAAAATTCTGATTTATATCAAACACATCACGACCAAAATAACCTGAAAATAATAATTTATTATCGTCATTTATGGAGTAAGTAAGTTTTGCATTTAAATCGTAGAAGTAAGCTATGTTTGGATTGTCGGCTAATTTTAGAAATAAATGGGCATACGAACTACGGCCACCAACCAGGAAAGAGCCTTTATCTTTTACAATGGGTCCTTCGGCCAGTAATCTGCTTGAAATAACGCCAATTCCCCCCTGGGCCTCAAAAGTTCGGCTATTGCCATCGCGTTGATATATGTCTAGTACAGAGGAAACCCGGCCGCCATATTTTGCGGGAATTCCTCCTTTATATAATTTAAGGTCTTTAATGGCATCAGGATTAAACACCGAAAAGAAACCAAAAAGATGAGAGGAATTAAAAATAGTGGCTTCATCAAGCAAAATAAGGTTTTGATCTACCGCCCCACCGCGAACATTAAAGCCTGAAGCTCCTTCTCCTGCATTAGAGACACCCGGTAGTAATAAAAGCGATTTTATAACATCTACTTCCCCAAAAACTACCGGTAACTTTTGAATACTGTTTATAGAAAGCTTGTTAACACTCATCTCCGGATTTTTTAGATTAAAGCCTTCGTTGGTAGAAGTTATTACTACTTCATTTAAATTTTCTGAACTCGCAGTAAGTGCGGTGTTAAATGTGGTATCGCCCTCTATACTAATCGTCTTTTGAATACTTTGAAAACCCAAATATGAAATCTCTATAGTATAGGTTCCTTTAGGTAATTTTATGGAATAGAAACCATATTCGTTGGTAATTACGCCTTTTTTCTCTTCAGGGATAAGAATGTTAACCCCAATTAAAGTCTCATTGTTGGATGCATTGCTAATTGTTCCTTTTAGAGTGTACTTTTCCTGAGCATTTAAACCCAGGCTGATAAAAAAGAAAACTAATATTAAAGAGGAGAGAAGTGAGAGTTTCAATTTTTTAAGTAAATATAGTGTAGAAGCTTATTATTTAAAAGCTTAATTACATTATTAAGAATTGTTGAAGGATTGCGGTTATAAAAATAAAGCCGGAAAACACTTTCCGGCTTTAAATTCAATTTGTTCAATGTTAAAGAGGTTGAAATTTCAAGGCCTGAAGCCGAAATTCCCTTTTCCTTTTTTAATAGCTCGTGGATATACCGCGAGCATATAAAATTAGAAAAGAACTACCCTAAAATATCGTTCAAAAGCTTACTTGGTCTCATAGCTTTAGAAGTAAGTTCTTCTTCGGGTTTGTAATAACCTCCAATATTTACCGGAGATCCCTGTGCATCTATAAGCTCTTTATTAATTTGCTCTTCATTTTCTTCTAACTTCGAAGCAATAGTTTTGAAATGTTCTTTTAGGTCGGTGTCTTTATCCTGAGCGGCTAAAGCTTGTGCCCAATATAAAGCCAGGTAAAAATGACTTCCGCGGTTATCAAGTTCATTTACTTTTCTGGATGGAGATTTACTATTCTCCAAAAATTTGTTAGTTGCTTCATCTAAAGCCTCAGAAAGAACAAGGGCTTTTTTGTTTTTATACTTTTCACCTAAATGCTCTAAAGAAGCCGCCAGGGCAAGAAATTCACCTAGCGAATCCCAACGTAAGTGGCCTTCTTCTAAAAACTGTTGTACGTGTTTAGGGGCAGATCCACCAGCACCGGTTTCAAACAAACCTCCGCCATTCATTAATGGAACTATAGAAAGCATTTTGGCACTGGTTCCTACCTCTAGAATCGGGAAAAGATCGGTTAAATAATCTCTTAAAACGTTTCCAGTAACCGATATGGTATCTTTTCCGGCTTTTACACGTTCTAAAGTATATTTAGTAGCTTCAGCAACCGACATTATTTTAATCTCCAAACCTTCGGTATCGTGGTTTGGTAAGTACTGATTTACTTTTTTGATAAGTTCTGCATCGTGAGCACGGTTTTCGTCTAACCAGAAAATAGCCGGCCATCCGGTTGCTTTTGCTCTGTTAACTGCTAATTTAATCCAATCCTGTACGGGTGCATCCTTAACCTGGCACATTCTCCAAATATCACCTTCTTCAACCTCATGTTCTGTTAGTACTTTTCCACTTTCATCTACTACACGAACAGTTCCGGCAGCCGGAATCTCAAAGGTTTTGTCGTGAGAACCATACTCTTCAGCTTTTTGAGCCATTAGCCCTACGTTTGGAACAGTTCCCATAGTGGTAGGATCAAAAGCACCATGTTTTTGGCAAAATTCAATGGTTTCCTGGTAAAGAGGAGCATAACTACTATCTGGAATTACTGCTTTGGTATCCTGGGTCTCGTTATTTTTATTCCACATTTGGCCAGAGGTTCTAATCATTGCCGGCATAGAGGCATCAATAATAACATCACTTGGTACGTGAAGATTGGTAATTCCTTTGTCAGAATTTACCATCGCTATATCAGGCCCTTGTTCCAGGTTAGATTCAATTTTAGACTCTATAGCGGCTTTTTTATCGGCAGGAAGTTTTTCAATAGCGTTTAAAATATCTCCCAATCCGCTGTTTGGATCACCACCTGCATTTTTAATTTCTTCGCCATATTCATTAAAAACGTCTTCAAAAAATACTTTTACCGCATGGCCAAAAATAATGGGGTCAGAAACTTTCATCATAGTAGCCTTCATATGCAATGAAAAAAGGATTCCTTTTTCTTTGGCGTCTTTTACCTGTTCCCTAAGAAACTTTAAAAGAGCGTTTTTACTCATTAGGCTGGCATCAATAACTTCACCCTTAAGTAGCTGCAGGTTATCTTTAAGCACTTTTTTATCACCACTTTCTGAGGTGAATTCAATTTTTACACTAGTATCTTCGCTAAGGGTTAAAGATTTTTCGTTGGCCTTAAAGTCTCCACCATTCATAGTAGCAACATGAGATTTAGAGCTTGAGCTCCATTTACCCATAGAATGAGGGTGGTTTTTAGCGAAATTCTTTACTGCTTTAGGAGCTCTTCTATCAGAGTTCCCTTCACGAAGTACCGGGTTTACGGCACTACCCTTAACCTTGTCATAGGTAGCCTTTATTTTCTTTTCCTCATCATTAGATGCTTCGTCTGGATAATTAGGTAGTTTATATCCCTTCTCTTGAAGCTCCTTAATAGCCGCCTTAAGCTGCGGGATAGAAGCACTAATATTAGGTAGTTTAATAATGTTGGCCTCTGGCTTCTTGGCGAGCTCTCCCAGCTCGGTTAAATCATCGCTTACTTTTTGTTCTTCTGACAGGTATTCAGGGAATTGTGATAAAATTCTACCGGCCAGGGAAATATCTTTGGTTTCCATACTAACGTTGGCCGCTTTGGTATACGACTTTACGATTGGGTAGAAAGAGTAAGTGGCTAAAGCAGGGGCTTCATCTGTTTTTGTATAAATTATCTTGCCAATTTGTGTCATTATGTAATTTTTATAGCTAATTAATTATGAAATGTCTAAATTCACTGAACGCCCAATTTTTACTGGGCGTTCGAGTACTGCGCAATATAATATTTTTCAAGCTTTTATCATAGCTGAAGCAACATGAAAGCTTGTTAATTATTAGTAAAGAAACATAAAAAAGCCATTTCATCTTAATAGCTAAAATGAAATGGCTTCAACTGAAATAATACATGCTCACTGAATTTTCGAAATTCTTTAAGGAAAAAATCCCGGTGTGTACTATTTCAATGATTCAAAAATAAAAACTCAAAACAGTTATATTCCTGAATCTAAAGGTTCTTATCCTTCAAACTTCTTTTGACCTGGCAAAAATGAGCGTTATATAGAAGATAAAAACCATAGGTAAAGGTTTTTAAGCTTTACCGGGAATTCGTTGATTAGAAATCCTTTTGTCATTCTTTTTTCAACCAATTCCTAGATTAAATATACAACCAAATATAAGTTTTTGCAAGAAATTTAACATTTTAATACACAGTTGTTTACGTGGTTTTTTGCTTTGATTTTAATTTGTTAAAAAGAAGCTGTCTGAAAAGGTTTTAAACCCTTAGCTTGAAACAAGCTAAGCTTGAGGAAAGTACACTTTTTTGGGCAGCCCCTTTAATTTTTAATAACTACCTACTCTGTTACTGCACGATAGGCGTTTATTCTTCCTTTTCCAAAGTATAAGCTCTTGCCATTTCCATCAATCTTGTCGGCTGTCTTTTCAATTTGTTTCTGAACTTCTTTAGGGCTCATTTTTCCGTTTTTAGCAATAATTAATGCAGCGATCCCTGAAACATGTGGTGCAGCCATGCTTGTTCCTGCACTCCAGTATGCGCTGTTGTTATTACCGGTACTTAGAATCATATCTTCAAGAGCAACGTCAAAATCACCTCCTGGAGCAGCAACATCTACTAAAGATTTTCCATGGGTGGTATAACTGGCTGGAATATCAAAGTTGGTATAATCTGCTGTTGCATCATAACCATTAGGTGCGGTTGCCGATACCGTAAGCACATTATTAAGTCCTCCCGGTATTTTTATATAGGCTGAATTGCCATCATAATTAATGCCATCATTTCCTGCAGTGGCTATTATGACACTACCTTGTTTTGCAGCCAAATTCAGGGCTCTTTGTTGGGCATTTACAATTTCCATAACGTATTTACCCGGTATTTTGAAAGGTACACCATTGGCGTCAATCAGTTTTCCATTTTTATTTAAGGTTGCACCCAGGCTCATGTTAATTACGTCTGCTTTATTGGCGCCGGCATAAACAATACCTGCGTTAATAGAACTAAAAGCACCTCTACCAGTAAACTCAGAAAGCACTTTTACTGCAACAAGTTCAGCGTTTGGTGCAACCCCTATTAGTCCTAAACCATTTTGGGCGGCAGCAATAGTTCCTGCTACGTGGGTACCGTGATTGTTAAATGGGGTGCTTTCTAAAATATTCCAGTCTTCTCCAGGTACAAATGAAGCCGAAAGTGTTGTGTTTAAATTGGGAGCCAGTTCTACATGTTCAGCATCTATCCCCGAGTCAAGCACAAATACGTTGGCCCCGCTTCCAGTAAATCCGGCATTCCAGGCTTGTGGTGCATCAATCGCCTCCAGGCCCCATAGATAATCGTAGTAATAATAGGGCTCTGTGCTTCCAATGCTTGGCGTGGCATCAGGTAGGTTAGCTTCTATATTTTCAGAAGTAGGTATCCAGGCTATTTCATAATCTGGAACAACAGAAGTAACGTTTCTTTTCTTCATGGTATTCTGAAGGAAATTCGCATCTTTTGAGCTAACAATAGAAATTCCAATTTCAGGAATTGAACTTACAATCTTTCCACCGCTTTTTGTAAGATCTTCCTCCACACTTTTTGTTGAATTGCTTGAATTTGAAATAACCATGTAATTTGTAAATGGAGGCTCTTTCAGCACTGTAAAAGCATTTTCCTCCTTATTAGGTAAGTTCTCTTCTTTTTCACAAGCGCTAAATAAAGCTCCAAGAAAGAAAACACATACCAGTGTTCTCCTTACCTGAATTGTTGTTTTTTTCATAATATATGTTTTAGTTTTTTTAATGCGCTTTAAATTACATGATTACATGTGTTTAACGAAATATTAGCAAAATATTTTTAGTTAAAATATCTTAGGGGTTAAGTTTTTATTGTTTTGTGGTATAATTATTAGTAAAAACAAAATACCAAGGCATTGTGTGAAAATAGGTGTGAGAAAATATAAATAAAAAAAGCCCCGAATTCTCGGGGCTTTCTATAAATTTAATAAGATGCGATTTATCTTTTAGCTTCCTTAATACGGGCTTTTTTCCCGGTAAGTTCTCTAAAGTAATAAATACGAGCTCTTCTTACTTTTCCTCGCTTGTTCACTTCAATTTTTTGAATTGCAGGAAGGTTTAGAGGGAAAATTCTTTCAACACCTACAGTACCACTCATTTTTCTAATGGTGAATGTTTGTGAAGAACCGCTTCCTCTTTTCTGAATTACAACCCCTTTAAAAAACTGGGTACGGGTTTTTTGACCCTCTTTAATTTCGTAATACACAGTAATGGTATCACCTGCAGAAAATTGAGGTAAATCTTTTCTTTCAACGAATTCGTCTTGTACGTACTTAATTAACGATTCCATAATTGTCTTTATTAATATAAAATCTAAAACAACATACACGGACCTCGCCAGAGGTTATTTTAGAACGAGTGCAAAAGTATTAATTTTAATTTATAATGCAATTGTGAAATTGCAATTATTTTTCTGTTTCATCCAAAAGATCAGGTCTTAAGCGTTTGGTTCTTTCCCAGGCTTTTTCCTCCCGCCAGGCTTCTATCTTTGGAAAATTGCCAGAGGTTAATACTTCCGGAACTTTCCAGCCTTTATATTCGGCCGGCCTTGTGTAAACCGGTGGCGCTAACAGGTTATCCTGAAAAGAATCGGTTAAGGCCGAAGTCTCATTGCCTAGTACCCCGGGAATTAACCTGATAATGGCATCACAAACTACGGCAGCACCCAGTTCTCCACCAGAAAGCACATAATCACCAATAGATATTTCTTTGGTAATAAAGTGATCACGTACTCTTTGGTCTACACCTTTGTAATGCCCACACAATATAATAAGGTTTTCTTTAAGGGAAAGTGAATTAGCTGTTTTTTGGTTAAAACGTTCTCCATCAGGACTCATATAAATCACCTCCTCGTAATCCCTTTGGCTCTTAAGGTTGGAAATACATTTGTCTATAGGCTCTATCATCATTACCATTCCGGCACCACCCCCAAATTGATAGTCATCTATTTGTTTGTAATTATCGGTTACATAATTTCTTAAATTATGCAAGTGGATTTCTACATGGCCGCTATCTATGGCTCTTTTTACAATAGAAGCATCAAAAGGGCTTTTAAGTAAATCTGGAACAACGGTAATTATATCTATGCGCATATTTTAGTATAAAATGCAAAGATGCTAATTATAAATTAAGCTGAAGGAAAATTATTCTTTAGCTTTATTTTTCTCATCTTGTAGCATACGGCCTAAACGTTGTTCTTTTTCCAGGGCTTTCGCACGATAGGCGTCAAATTCTTTTTCGGTTTCGTTTAGCCTATGTCTAGCTTCTTTGGTAGTGGCATTAGAGTTTTTAAACTTATAAATAAAGAAAAGAAGTGCAAGGATTAAAAAACCTACTATTCCCCACATCATGGCCATATAGCTACCTTTGCTAAAAGGCATTCCCAGAAATTTTATCGCGTCCTTTTCTTCGTTTACGCGCTTTAGGTCTTCCTGGGTAGCAGCTAATTGATTTTTAAGGTTTTCAATTTCTTCACTTTGGCTCTCTATTGTGCTTTGCTCTTGCTGTAACTCGTTTTTTAAATCTTGTACGTGACGTTTTGTGTTGTTGCGCAGCTCGATTAAAGCGTCATAATCTACCACTTTATAGCCCTGGTAGTTATTTGATGATTCGATAAGATTATCGAATTCATCTTCAATAAAATTAGATGTAGCTAAAGAATCTTGAGCGGTTAAAGCACCAACTGAAAATATTAAAAGTAAACTTGAAAAAATAATGTTACGCATCATTTGGGTTTTTCTGGTTGAGAATTTATATGCTTGAACGCCTGCATTTTCTACTTATTGTAATGGCCTTCAATATTTTAAAATTTATTTGCTAAATTCCTTTAAATTAATAATTTGAGCGCGCAAATGTAACGTATTTCAACTTAAAAACCCACCGTCTAAGGGTGGGTTTTTTTGTAAAGTTTTGGTCAATAAAGCGAAGCTGCACCAAGTAGAAAGATTTTTGAATATTTTGGAAGCCTTAGCTTTATTGAGATTGCAAATACCTTATAAAGTTTATAAGCTCTAGTAATAGGTAAACCTCCTTACTTTTGCAATATACTTTGCCAGTCTTATTAATTGATGGCTGTAACCGTATTCATTATCATACCATATATAAAGAATAACATTTTTACCATCTGCAGAAACTATAGTTGCTTTACTGTCATAAATTGCCGGAGCATTAGAACCAACTATATCTGAAGAAACCAATTCATTATCTAACGAATATTTAATCTGCTCTACAAGTTCACCTTCCAGCGCATATTTTCTTAAAACCTGGTTTATATTTTCAACACTTGTTTGGGCTTCTACTTCAAGGTTTAAAATAGCCAAAGAACCATTAGGTACGGGGACTCTAATTGCATTAGAAGTTAATTTACCTTCAAAAACAGGTAATGCTTTGGCTACGGCTTTACCGGCACCGGTTTCGGTAATAACCATATTTAGTGCAGCCGCGCGGCCCCGACGATATTTGCTATGCATATTGTCTACCAAGTTCTGGTCGTTGGTATAGGCATGAATAGTTTCTAAATGCCCGTGTATAACTCCAAGTGTATCCTGAACAGCTTTTAAAACTGGAGTGATTGCGTTGGTAGTGCAGGAGGCTGCTGAGAATATCGAAATTTTATCGGGGTTATATTCTTTATGGTTTACACCGTGAACAATATTAGGAACGCCCTTCCCTGGAGCAGAAAGTAAAACTTTTGCCGCTCCTTTTGCTTTTAAATGCCTACTTAATGCCTCTTTATCCCTAAAAGCACCGGTGTTGTCTATAATTAAAGCTTTGTCGATCCCGTATTTGGTGTAATCTATATCTTCAGGTTTATCTGCCGATATTACATTTACCGTGGTGCCATTTATAATAAGGGCCTTGTGCTCTTCATCTACGTTAACTGTTCCGGAAAAAACTCCGTGAACCGAATCATTCTTTAGTAAGGAAGCACGTTTCTCCAGTACAGTTCTATTTACCGCTCCGCGCGTAACAATGGCTCGTAACCTTAGTTGGTTGCCTTTGCCGGTTCTGGCCATAAGTTCTCTGGCTACCAAACGACCAATGCGTCCAAAACCATAAAGTACTACATCTTTAGGTACTATCTTCCCATATTTTTTTGCGTCTTTTAATTTGTCGGAAACAAAAGCCATGGCGTTAAGGTGTCCCTGGTCTTCTAAATGATATTCGTAGGTTAGTTTTCCTATATCCAGTTTTGCAGGTGGTAGATCCATATCCTGGATTGCTTTTGCAATTTCTACCGAATCAAAAATTGAAATAGGCTTCCCTACAAATTCTCCTGCATATTCATGAAGATCAAGAATATCACTAATGTTTCTATCCAGCAATTGATTCCTGAAAAGAACAAGTTCAATAGACTTGTTGTACCAAAGATCGCTAACGATGTTAATGAATTCTACGGTCGTTTTACGCCGATTTGCCTGAAATGAAAGTTCTTTTTCGTAAACTTTGTTAAAGTTCATGTGTGGTTTGTGTTGTTTTAATCCCTCCTAGAGGGCTTAATTCATCGAGACTTATCTCGAATATTTAAAATTATTTTCTATTCACACCCCGGTTGTTTGGATCGAGGTTTTTTAATTAATGGCGCAAAAGTATATATTTCAAACGTTTTCGTAAAGAAAAATTTGCATAAAAAACTCCCTTTGGTATGAGGGAGTTTTTTTGGATTTTAAGTTTAATCTATCGCCAAACCATATGTTGTTTTTGGCCGCTTTTATCAACTATACTTATAATGATTTCTTCTGAAGGATTTTTTCTTCTAAAAATTCGTTCTACATCACCAACATTAGAAACTTTCTTATTATCTATAGCAGTTATAATGGTTCCTACTAGCTCTGAAGCTGGTAGCCTTGGAGATAAAGTTTTGTGAATTTTAACACCATGGTCAATGTTTAAAGCTTGTAGATCTTCCTTGGTGGCATTTGTAACTTCAATTTTTATAGGTTCAATTACATAAGTTTCAAACTTACTGAGTTTTACCCTTACCTGCTTTTCGTCTCCGGCTCTTAAAAAGGTAACTTCAACTTCATCATCCGGGCGTTTTGTGTAAATATAACCGGTAAGATCTGAGAATTTATTAATTTTTATGTTATCTATTTTCTTGATTACATCACCTTCCTTTAAACCGGCTTTTTCGGCACCGCTACCACTGGTAACTTCTGCTACCAGAACTCCCTGGGAAGTTTTTAAGTCTAATTCTTCAATAGCAGTTTGGGTAACACTTCCACCTCGAATGCCTAAAATTCCTTTTTGAACATCACCATACTCCATGATATCCTCTACTATTTTTCGGGTATTGTTGGAAGGTACGGCAAAGGCATAACCTACATAACTACCTGTTTGGGAGGTGATAGCAGTATTAATTCCTACAAGTTCCCCATTTATATTAACTAAAGCACCTCCACTATTTCCCGGGTTTATAGCCGCATCAGTTTGAATAAAAGATTGTGGAGTGTTATCAAAGGTGTTTAAGTCTCTTGCTGTAGCACTAATAATACCGGCAGTAACCGTACTTTTTAAGTTAAAAGGGTTTCCAACAGCTAAAACCCATTCTCCAAGCTTTACATTGTTGGAATCTCCAAATGGAATATAGTCTAAATTTTCAGCATCAATTTTTAATAATGCGATATCTGAAGTTTCATCGGTACCAATAATCTCTGCTTTATAGGTTTTGTTGTTGTTTAAGGTAACTTCAACTTCGTTTGCCTCTTTAATCACATGGTTGTTGGTTACAATATAACCGTCTGGAGAAATAATAACCCCAGAACCTGCTCCCTGTAAGGCTTTTCCGCCACTGTGGTTGCCATAAATTAGATCTCTCATAGTTCTCGGGCCTCTGTAAATAGCAACATTTTTAACGTGAACCACCCCATTTACCGTATTTTCAGCCGCTTTGGTGAAATCGGCATTGGTGCCGTAAAGATTTTTAGCATAATTCGCTGAAATTACTTCAGCACCTGTATTGGAAACCGGTGGTAAAGTAGGAGGCACTTCCTCTTCAAAAAATATCTTATAACTCCCTAAAGTTAGGGCGCCTCCAAGTATAGAAACGAGAAGTAGTTTTGATAAATTTTTCATTTTGTAAAACGTGTTTTTGTATAATTCAACTTTAAAATTATAATATTAATATTTTCAGTTTTTAACTTTAACGGCCATTTAACAACCTAAAAAATCGTCTATTTTATAGTATCTTTGTAGCCCTTAAAATTTACGTAATGAAAATTCCATTTTACAAATATCAAGGTACGGGAAACGATTTTGTGATGATTGATAACCGTCAAAATCTAATATCCAAAAACAATACCAAATTAATAAACAGGCTTTGTGACCGAAAATTTGGCATTGGGGGGGACGGGTTAATACTTTTAGAAAACCCTGAAGTGGCCGGAGACGATTTTAAAATGGTGTATTTTAATGCAGATGGTAATGAAAGTAGTATGTGTGGTAATGGAGGTAGGTGCCTTGTTGCTTTTGCTAAATTCCTTGGAATTATTGAAGATAAAGCAACTTTTACTGCTGTAGACGGGCCGCACAAAGCAACAATTACCGGCGATGAGGTAAGTTTGCAAATGCAGGATCTTACCGAAATAAAACAATCGGGAAATATGGCATTTCTGGATACCGGGTCACCGCATCATGTTGTTTTTACAAAAAATGTAGCTCAACTAGATGTAAAAAAAGAAGGTGCAGAAATTAGATATTCTGATGCTTATATAGGTAACGGTGGCACCAATGTAAATTTTGTAGATATGCAGGAGAATAACACCTTTCTTGTGAGAACCTACGAAAGGGGGGTAGAAGATGAGACGCTTTCCTGTGGAACCGGTGTAACTGCCGTTGCTCTTGCGGCACATGCCTCGGGAAAGGCAAATAGCAACACCGTAAAACTTATTGTTCCGGGTGGGGAACTGTCGGTTTCTTTTAAAAAGGAAGACGATACCTATAGGGATGTTTGGCTTACCGGCCCGGCAGAACAGGTTTTTAAAGGGGAAATAATATGCTGAGTTTAAAAGGAAATAAGGTTTATTTGCGAGCACTTGAGCCTGAAGATCTCGACTTTGTTCACAGGATTGAAAATACTGAAGAGTTTTGGGAAGTAAGTGCGACACAAACTCCTTATTCCAGGTATATGATTAAGCAATATCTTGAAAATTCACATCGGGATATTTATGATGTGAAGCAATTGCGGTTGGTAATATGTGATCTTCAGAAAAAAGAGGTGGGTTTAATAGATATTTTTGATTTTGAGCCAAAAGATCGCCGTGCGGCCATAGGTATATTAATAGCCGATGCAGCAGACCGCGAAAAAGGCTATGGCGCTGAAACGCTTAAGCTTATTTGTAGTTATTGTTTTAAACATCTGGCCCTGCACCAGGTATACGCGAATATTACCCAGGGAAACGAAACCAGTATAAAGCTTTTTGAAAAGCAGGGGTTTCAAAAAGTTGGGGTGAAGAAAGATTGGACCTATTCTCAGGGGCAATTTAAAGACGAAATTCTATATCAATTGATCAATAAATAATGTACATAAAAAAAATTCTCCTTGCCATAGCTATTCTTGGGCTGGTGGCTCTTTCTATTTTTAGTTATTATATCTATAACAGTATCTTTTCTGCCAATACTTCTTTTTCAGAAGACAAATTGGTTTATGTGCCTACCGGTGCAAATTATCAAACTGTAATAGATAGCCTGCAACCTTTTGTTGAAGATATGAATTCTTTTGATATGGTAGCCAGAAAAAAAGGCTATGCATCAAATATTAAAGCAGGTAGGTTTGCGATTAAACCCGGTATGAACAACAATGAGTTGGTAAACGCTTTACGACGTGGCAATGTGCCGGTTAAACTAACCTTCAACAATCAGGAGCGTCTTGAAGACCTGGCAGGAAGAATCGCTCAGCAAATTGAAGCCGATAGCATTGCTTTAATTAAAGCATTTAAAGATGAAGATTTTTTAACTGAAAACAATTTTACTGAGGCTGATGCCCTGGCTATGTATATTCCAAACCAGTATGAGGTGTATTGGAATACCTCTGCTGAAGAATTTAGAAGTAGAATGAAGCGCGAATATGAACGTTTTTGGACAGAAGAGAAAAGAAAGAAAGCCAAAAAAATTGGGTTGAACCCTAAAGAGGTGTCTACTTTAGCTTCAATAGTACATAAAGAGACGGTTAAAGTTGACGAGAGACCAAAAGTAGCAGGAGTTTATATGAATAGGTATAAAAATGGCTGGAAGTTGGATGCTGATCCTACCGTAATCTATGCCCTTAAGAACAAAACCCAGAAATGGGATACTGTTATAAAAAGAGTGCTGTATAAAGATTTAGAACTCGATTCGCCTTACAATACATACAAATTTAAAGACTTGCCTCCCGGCCCGATTTTTATGGCAGATATTTCTGCAATAAATGCGGTACTTAATTATGAAGATCATGATTACTTCTATTTTGTAGCCGATGTAGAAAATTTTGGCTATCATAAATTTGCTAAAAATCTGGCGCAACATAACAGGAATAAGCGTGAATATGTGCGTTGGATTAATAAGCAGGGTATAAAAAGATAGATTAAATTTTTAGGTCCTGGGCTTAAGGTTTCTCTAACACTTTGAATAGCTGTTTCTTATAGCGATGTTAAGTAGGGGTGAAACTTTATAAATTGCTTAACAGCCTGGTCTTTAGATTTTTAAAATTTGTTGTACATTTGCACGGCGAAATTGAAAGGGGTGTTAGTTATATTATTTAGCTAAAACCGTTAACCTTTCAGAAACAAAATCTAATGAGAAAGAAAATTGCAAAATTTTCAATCTTGCCTGTTTTTGCAGGCTGCATGTTTTTCAGTTTTTCGACCAGAGAAGCAGCGAATTTGGAAATTGAAGGTTATTCAACTTCCAATCTTGAACTAAATTATACTGTGGCTCTTTTAGAGGAGGGCGAATTAGTAGAAGATTTGAGCCTAAAAAGGCCTTTGCCTAAGCTAGGTAAGTCTTATGACGGATTCAAAGAAGCGCTGGGATTTAAAGAGTCTCGCGGAAATTACCAAAGTGTGAACGAGTTTGGCTATATGGGAAAATACCAGTTTGGTATTGGAACATTAGAATTGTTGGGAATATACAATGCTGCCGAATTCCTTAACTCTCCTGCTTTGCAAGAAGCGGCCTTTTACACAAATTCATCAAGAAATAAGTGGATCTTAATTCGTGATATTGCTCGCTTTGAGGGTAAGGTGATCAATGGAGTAAAAGTAACTGAATCTGGTATTCTTGCGGCTGCCCATCTTGCTGGTCCCGGAAGTGTGAAAAAATATCTGAGAAGTTGGGGTGCGCAATCTTTTAGCGATGCTTTTGGAACTTCAATTAGAAATTATATGAAAAAGTTTGGCGGTTATGATACTTCGTTTATAAAACCGGAGCAAAACCCCAGGGTAAATATAAAAGCCTATAGAGCTTAAATTTCTTTCTGAAATACAAAAATAGCAGGCCTCTTGTGGAGGTCTGTTTTTGTTTTCTTCCATTCCGAAGCCGGTTTGGTTACTATATATTCTGTAGGTAGAGTAAGGTCACAGGCTACACATAGCCTTGTTGTGGGGTGTAAAAACTGAAGCAAATCTTCAAGTAATTTGTTGTTACGGTATGGGGTTTCAATAAAAATTTGAGCTTCGTTCTTTTCAAAGGAAAGCCGCTCTAAATCTTTTATTTCCTTTTTGCGTTCTTTTTTGTCTATGGGTAAATATCCATTAAAGGTAAAACGCTGCCCATTCATGCCGCTGCCCATCATTGCCAGTAAGATTGAAGAAGGTCCAACTAATGGGATTATCTGTATACCTTCATTATGGGCGATTTTCACAATTTCGGCACCCGGGTCTGCAACACCGGGGCATCCGGCTTCACTTAATAAGCCAATATTTTTTCCTTCTTTACAATCGTTTAAGAAAGAAGGAATTTCACTAGCTTCGGTAAACTTGTTTAGGCTGTAAAACTTTAAAATAGACTGCTGCTTTTCTGGAAGTAGTTGTTTGATATGCCTGCGGGCTGTTTTTTCATTTTCAACAATATAAATATCCAGCTCCTGCATAATTTCTTTCACCTGAATGGGTAAAACCTGCATTGGGTTTGCCGCTCCCATGGTAGTAGGGATAAGATAAAGTTTTCCGGAGTATTTAAAGCCTGGCATTATGCTTTCTGTTCTTCCTTTAATTGTTTCGCTATTTTATCGCAGGCCTCATCAAGCATTTGGTATACGTTTTCAAAGCCGTGGTCGCCGCCGTAATATGGGTCGGGGACGTCCACATTTTCAGCGGGGAAAATTTCATCCAGAATTAATTGCACCTTTGCGCGATCGTCGTCGTTTCTTGCCAGGGAAATTACATCTCTAAAGTTGGAATTGTCCATAACATAAATAAGATTGAACTTATCGAAATCTTCTACTTTAAATTGTCTTCCGCGTTGATAAGTGATATCCAGCTTATTCTTTTTTGCTATGGCAATAGACCGCGGATCGGGAGTATCGTTAATATGATAACCTGCGGTTCCGGCCGAATCTACAAAAACCTGAGATTCGTCTACTTTAGACTTTAAAATTCCCTCAGCAAGCGGTGATCTGCATATATTGCCAAGGCACACCATTAATACCTTAGTTTTCATAGATACTTTTTATATAGTAAGTTTTTTGTTGAGGTCTTCAACAAATTTTTTGAATTGTTTGTCGGTGGTAGATAAGTTATCTACGGTTTTGCATGCATGTAAAACAGTGGCGTGGTCACGTTTGCCAATTTGAGATCCAATACTGGCTAAAGAGGCTTTGGTGAATTTTTTAGCAAAAAACATAGCTAGCTGTCTTGCCTGTACAATATGTCTTTTACGAGTCTTAGATTGTAAGGTTTGTATATCCATTTGGAAATAATCGCTTACTACCTTCTGAATATAATCTATAGAAACTTCTCTTTTGGTATTTTTTACGTAGTTGTCTACAATTTTTTTAGCGAGTTCTAAGGTGATATCCTTTTTGTTGAAAGAAGAGTGGGCTATAAGCGAAATAATCGCCCCCTCCAATTCGCGAATATTCGTTTTAATATTATTGGCTAAAAACTCAACAATCTCCTCAGGCATCTCTACACCGTCTCTGTAAAGTTTGTTTTTAATAATAGAAATCCTGGTTTCAAAATCTGGATGTTGCAGTTCGGCAGAAAGCCCCCATTTAAACCTGGAAAGCAGGCGTTGCTCAATATCCTGCATATCTACCGGTGCCTTATCACTGGTTAAGATAACTTGTTTACCGTTTTGATGTAAATGGTTGAAAATATGGAAAAATACATCCTGGGTTCCCGCTTTACCTGATAACAATTGAATATCATCAACAATTAAAACATCAATAATTTGATAAAAATGAATAAAATCATTTCTATTATTTTTCTTGACTGATTCTATGTACTGCTGGGTAAACTTTTCAGCCGAAATATATAGAACGGTCTTTTCGGGATATTTATCTTTAATTTCAACCCCAATGGCATGTGCTAAATGGGTTTTTCCTAATCCTACCCCGCCAAAAATAAGCAGTGGGTTAAAAGAAGTTCCTCCCGGTTTATTGGCCACAGCCAGTCCGGCCGATCTTGCTAAACGGTTAGAATCTCCTTCCAGAAAATTTTCGAAATTGTAGCTCGGGTTTAATTGTGATTCAATTTTTACATTTCTAATTCCCGGGATTATAAATGGGTTTTTTAATTCTGGGTTTTTATTCTTTATAGGTACATCTACTTCCTGGGAAGTCATATTACTGCGCTGTGTACTCGGAATCTTTTCGGTAAACGGCATTTTGTTTCCGTAAGTATTTTCCATCTTAATCACATACACCAATTTTGCTTTTTCTCCAAGCTCTTTGGTAAGTGAAACTTTTAAAAGCTTTACGTAGTGCTCTTCCAGCCACTCATAAAAAAACTTTGAAGGCACTTGAATACTTAGGGCGCAGTCTGTAAGTTTTACTGCTTGTATGGGTTCAAACCACGTTTTATATGCCTGTGGAGTAATATTATCTTTGATAAAAGCCAGACAGCTATTCCAAACTGATTGCGCAGTTTTTGACATGCTTTGTGTTGTATTATTTTAGGTTAGTAGTGGTTTATTTGTAGTTAAAAAGATATAGGGGTCTCTTAACTTAAGTGGAACAAATATGTGAACAAATTATCTAATAAAAAAACCAGTTTGGGCTTGACTTTTAAGAAAAATTTACGCATACTTAATTCCGCCAATGAAAATACAAAACCTCATTCACATTACCTGTTAAATTCAGTATGAAAAGTCATGTTTCTTATGTTAAAGTCCGTTATGCAGAAACCGATCAAATGGGGGTGGTGCACCACGGAAATTATGCTCAATACTTCGAAATAGCACGTCTTGAGTGGCTTATGGCCTTCGGGATTTCGTATAAAAATATGGAAGAAACCGGGGTGATGTTACCTGTTTATGAACTTCAAACAAAATTTTTAAAACCGGCTGTTTTTGAAGATGAACTTAAAATTGAAGTAAAATTGAAAGAACTTCCGTCTGTGAAGATAACTTTTGAATATGTAATTTATAATCAAAATAAAGAACTACTCACAACCGGGGCTACTACACTTGTTTTTATGGATGCTATTTCTAAAAAACCTATTCGATGCCCAAAATATATTTTAGATAAGTTGAAATAATAATTAAACAAATTCTTATACTTTTAGACCTGTAGGGTTTGCGCGATTAAACGTCATTTAAAATGATTTTAGGAATGTATGCTGTTTAAATTTTAATGCTCCATTCTTTTTATTCCTACCTTGTAGGTTGAATTGAATTTTTCAAAAATTGCATCTGCTTCTTTTTTTCTAACAGAAATATAAATTTTGCAATCCAAGGCCAGTTTTTGCTCTATAACTGAAAGTTTATTTTCCTTTATTAAGCGCATTACAATATTCATTTCGGGATAATCAAAACTAATCTCAAATACTTCGTCTATAGTGTATGTAATTATATCGGCTTCTTCCAGGGCCATTTGTGCGGCGGTTTTATACGCATTTATAAGTCCGCCAACACCAAGTTTTACACCACCAAAATACCTTACCACAACAATTAAAATGTTGGTAACTTCAAACGACTGGATTTGGCCGTAAATGGGCATTCCGGCAGAATTTGAAGGTTCTCCATCGTCGTTGGCCCGATATTGAAAATCAGATTTTCCTAATTGCCAGGCATAACACCAATGCCGGGCTTTGTGGTGTTTCGATTTTAATTCTTCTAAATGAAGATTAGCTTCGTCTTCAGTTTTGACCGGAAAAGCATAACCGAAGAATTTTGAGTTTCGGTCTTTAAATAAAACTTCGGGAGAAGCTTTGGTTATGGTTTTATAGGTGTCTTTCATTTTAAATTGTTTTAGGCCTAAAGTATTTGAAACCCACGAAGCCTTCTTCTTGATAGATTTATTGGCAGCGCCAAAGGGTGTACCCCGAGGCTTGCCCCGACTTAGTTTACTGACTACTTGCTACCAGGATAATACTTAGCACAGCCAGTGCAATACCAATCCAGTTTTTCTTCAGTAAAACTTCTTTAAATAATACAATTCCCAAAATAGTAGAAGCCAAAACAATTCCTACATGGTTTAATGTAAAAATCACCGAATTTTCATATCCCGGAGAACGGAGGGCCATTACTAAAAAATAGATCGAAAAATAATTGGGAATTCCTAATGCGATTCCGCCGGCAATGTTTCTCCAGGTAATTTTTAATTTTCCTAAAAATGCCTGGCCAATTAAAATAAGTGTCCCAATTATTCCTGCAATACCAAAAATACTGGACGAAAAAAGTCCTACATCATTTTCTGAAACATAAAAGTTTTCCAGGTAATTTATAGTGGTATCAATAACTCCACTTCCAATAAAAACCAGTAAGGGAAATATGAGGTTTTCTCTTTTTATACTTATGCCTTTTTTTGTTTTTATTGAGCTTAAGTATACCGCCACCAAAGCAAGGATAACCCCCGTAATTTTTAAGAATCCCAGACTTTCATTATAAATAAATATTCCGCAGAAAACCGGGATGGCAACCGACATTTTGGTAGCTACAGAAACCACCGATAGCCCGCTGCGCTGTGTGGTGATAGCTGCAAGATTAAATACAGTAATAAACAGGGCGCCTAAAATAATAATACCCATAAACCATGATTCAGAGGGAATCCTTATCAGGTCTTCCGTACTTTCAATATACCCAAAAAAGCCTACGGTACATGCTATAAAATAATTAATAATTATAGCCTGTAGTGTGTTTACACCATATTTTTTATAAAGTCTAAAGACTACAAAAATTATGGTAGAAGAAAGAATGCTTAGCAGTAGGTAAATCAAAACAATTCCTTTCTGGCAGTAAATAAATCTATAATGTCTTCCTTCTCCGGATCAATATTCCAGGTGTGTAGCCCTAAGCTTTTGGCGGCTTCGGTGTTTTCTTTGGTGTCGTCTATAAAAAGGCATTCCCCGGCTTCTAAATTATGCTCTTGTAGTACAAACTCATAAATCTCGGTATCGGGTTTTCTAAAATTTATTTCGTGCGAAAGATAAAATGCATCAAAACAAGCTTTAAAATCTTCAAAAAACGCTACATTTTCTTTTATCCAATCTATATGAATTTCATTGGTGTTGCTTAGAAGAATTAACCGGTAATTTTTTTCTTCAGAAAGTTTCTTTAGAAATCGGTAGCGGTATTCGGGGAAGTCTATTAAAATGGCATTCCAGGAATTTTTAAACTGGTGTTCCTGAAGCTTAGGATATTCGGTTTGGTAAGATTTTATAAAAGCTTCTGATGAAATAAGCCCCTTTTCATATTGCTGATTTACTTGCAGTAAATTTTCTGAAAGTGCTGGGATTTGATGTTTACTCATTTCACGCATAGTTGCCGGTTTGTCCAGGTTTACAAATACGTCTCCAAAATCGAATATTAGGTTTTTAATCATTTTTGTAAATTTTTAAAGTATCTCGTTCCAGGTTGGTTTTTAAAATTGTCTTGCCTGAAAATCCCGGTGCTTTTACACCTTCATGAAACTCTGAAATTCCCGAAAAAACCCTGGCTTCGTCCCAAAGATTAAAATTTATAAATTCCTGAAGCGTTTTTGCTCCTCCTTCAATAATAAGCGACTGTAAGTTGTGCCTGTGTAGCACCTCGCAAATTTGTGCCGGGAGCTGTTCCTTAAAATTTAAGGTTTCAAATACTAAATTAGGGGTAGATGTTTCGGTTTTTTTGGTGAAAACAATAGTTTTTATACTACTATCAAATAAAGCTGAATTTTCTGGAATTTTTAATTCCCTGTCTATCACTACCCGCACAGGATTTTCACCTTTCCAAAGTCTTGTGTTTAATTTAGGGTTATCTGCAATGGCAGTGTTTGTACCTACTAAAATAGCTTGTTCTTCACTACGCCATTTGTGTACCAATTGCTTAGAATATTGATTGGTAATCCAAACCGGCTCCCTTGTTTCCTGAATTTTTGGAGCGATAAAACCATCGGCGGTTTGGGCCCATTTCAAAACAATATAGGGGCGCTTTTTTTTATGAAAGGAGAAAAAGCGCTTGTTGAGATCCCGGCATTCTTTCTCTAAAACACCAATTTGGACATCACAACCTGCTTCCATCAATTTCTTAATACCACGCCCGGCTACCTTAGCAAAAGGGTCTATGGTGCCAATTACCACTTTTTTAATGCCTTTTGCAATAATTAAATCACTACACGGAGGAGTTTTTCCATAGTGGCTGCAAGGCTCCAGGCTAACATATATTGTGGCGTGCTTTAAAAGCGATGTGTCTTTAACAGAATTTACCGCGTTTACTTCAGCATGGGCTTCCCCTGCTTTTTGATGCCAGCCTTCACCAATAATTTTATTTTTATGAACAATTACGCTGCCTACCAATGGATTAGGGTAGGTGGTTCCCAGGCCATTTTTGGCCAGTTCGATACAACGTTTTATGTATTTTTCGTGTATATTCACACCGCTAAAATAGGATTATTTACCAAGAATGAGCATACTAAAAATACGCGAGATTCAAAAGGAAGACAACCAGCAAGTTGCCAAAGTGGTGAGAAAGGTTTTATTAGAAATGGGCGTTCCCAAAGTTGGTACTGCCTATGAAGATGAAGCCCTGGACAATATGTTTGCTACATATCAAAAGCCACGAATGGCCTACTTTGTGGTAGAAGAGAAAGGAAAAATTCTTGGTGGTGCGGGTATTGCCCCACTAATTGGACTGGAAGAAAACATCTGTGAATTACAAAAAATGTATTTCCTGCCCGAGGCCCGTGGCAAAGGTTTAGGTGCAAAAATGATGGATGCCTGCCTGAAATTTGGTAAATCCCAGGGTTTTAAACAATGCTATATTGAAACTTTGCCTTATATGCAAGACGCAAGAAAACTTTACGCCCGTAGCGGATTTAGATCTTTAGAAAAACCGCTGGGAGAAACAGGTCATTATAATTGTACAATGTGGATGATTAAGGATATTTAAAAGTGAAGAGGAGGTGTTAAATACTTTTCCTAACCCACAAACAGAAATAACTGAAAACTTACACAGGAGAACTGATAACTCATAAATTTAAATGCAATTAAAAGCACAAAAAGAACTTTTTCTAGAAACGCTGGAAAAAGATTATCCGGTCGAAGAAGTGCTTTCATTTTTCTTTTTGCTCACTGAAGCATTTTTGGGAGTAAGGCGCTTAGACCTGGCTTTAGATCCGGATCTTGAAATAGAACCTGCTAATATAGGTAGGTTTGAAAATGCTTTAGCAAGGTTAAAAAATCATGAGCCTATTCAGTATATTATTGGGGAAACCGAGTTTTTTGGATTAACTTTTAGCGTAGATAATAATGTGCTGGTGCCAAGACCGGAAACAGAAGAACTAGTGCAATGGGTTTTAGAGGATTTTGCTCTGGAAGAAAAATCATTGAAAATTTTGGATATAGGGACCGGGAGTGGCTGTATTGCGATTTCCCTGGCAAGACATCTTCCTAAAGCTAAAGTTTCGGCCCTGGATATTTCTGAAAAAGCCCTGGAAATTGCTAAAGCCAATGCAAAAAATAATGAGGTGGAAATTAGTTTTATTCAGCAGGATATTTTAAAAACCGAAACATTATCGGGCCATTGGGATATTATAGTATCTAACCCACCTTATGTGCGCGAGCTGGAAAAAAAGGAAATGCAACGAAATGTTTTGGACCATGAGCCTGAAACAGCTTTATATGTTAAAGATCAAGATCCTTTACTTTTTTATAATAAAATCACGAAATTAGCTAAGAAGGCCCTTAATCCTAAAGCAAAACTTTACTTTGAGATTAATCAATATCTCGCCGAAGAAACCAAAACAATGATGCAGAAGCAGGGTTTTATCTGTGAAAAGCGAAAAGATCTCTTTGGGAATTTTAGGATGTTAAAGGGAGTTGCATCAACTAATTAAAGTACTATGAGAAAATTTATTGGTTTGCTCATTTGCGCCTTTATCATGAACTCGTGTAACTTGTTTGAAGGAACCGGTGTTGATTTTGAAATAAAAAATAATACTAATGCTGTGTTACATAACGTACAGCTTAAAACAAACAAAGGTTCTAAAACTAAAATTTTTAATAGACTCGAGCCCGGTAAATCGGTTTCGGGTTTTTTGAAAATGAAAAAGGGCAAAGGTAATGGGGGTTATGTTCTGCAATATGAAAGGGAGGAGGAGAAAGCTGAGAAAATCATCAACGAAAAATTTTCTGATGGAAACGCCATGAGCCATAAATTGATTTTTGAGATCGAAGCAGATACTGTATATCTTGATATAGAGCATTATTATTAGTAATACTCTTGAGGCTTATTTCTATTAAATTGGGATGAGTTTACGCAAGGCTTTTGGTTGGGAAGGTTAGAAGTTTATCCCGGTAATTTTTAAACAAGAAAACATTTATTTTGGAAAAAAGCACTAAAAATAATCTTAAGAGTATTGCCGTTTTTTGCGCAAGTAGCGACGGAAATGATGAGAAAATATATGCCGAATCTTACCGCTTGGGCAAAACTTTAGCTCAAAAAAACATTCAATTGGTTTATGGAGGAAGTAAACTTGGTTTAATGGGGCAGGTAGCTACCGGCGCATTACAAAATAACGGAAAAGTGATTGGGGTGATTCCAGATTTTCTGAAAACCAAAGAATTGGTGCACACCGGTTTAAGCCGGTTAATTACCACGCGCGATATGCACGAGCGCAAGCTTAAAATCCATGAACTAAGCGACGGCTTTATAGCTCTTCCTGGTGGTTTTGGTACTTTTGAAGAACTTTTTGAAATTGTTACCTGGGCGCAGTTAGGACTGCATCAAAACCCTATTGGCTTATTAAATATCGACGGATTTTATGATGATTTAATAGCTATGCTTAAAACTATGGTTAGAAAAGGTTTGCTTAAAAAAGAGAATTTTGACCTTCTGATAATTGCTGAAAATACTGAAGAATTGTTGGAAAAAATGTACCACTTTAAGCCTATGCCTGTGCCTAAATGGATGCGTAAAGACCAGACTTAAAAAGGATTCTTAGAAATGAAAATCCAGAAGCTTCAAATATATTTATAATGTAGCTGGACAATTGCTGTTTTATAGGGAGCTGTCAAATTTGAAACTTGCCGAATATAGATGATGGATTTAAAAGGAGATGCTTGGCATGTTTTAAGCTTTCCTGTCTATAGCTAAAAATCGATTAATTTCTGTGGTGGCGCCACTTTAGTGTAACAATCACTTTTCTTAATCGTCTTTAAAAAAACATAATTTATGAGGAAAATATTATTTTTCGTGCTTTTTATCATTTCTGTAGCCCAAATTAACGGACAGGAAAAACCTAGTATCTCGGAAATCATTAACGAGGCTAATACGCTCTATAAAGAGAAAAACTACAAGACCGCCAAAGACAAATATTTAAAAATAGTAGAACTAGCAGATTTTGAGTGGCAAAAAATGAATGCTACTTACAATGCTGCCCGTTGTTTAGCTTTGCAAAAAAAAGTAGATAGCGCTTTTGTTTTACTAGATGATGTTGTGAAGTATGGGTTTAAATATAAATCTTACCTTATGAAAGATTCCGATTTAGCTATTTTGCATAAAAATAAAAAGTGGGAAAAATTAGTAGATAAAATCCCTGAACCTAATTTGCCTAATAACGACCCAAATCGTGCTCAAATTGTTACGAGTGATATTCATAATTTTTGGCAAGCCTATAATTTAGTGCGAGAAGACTCTTTAAATGCAAAGAATATTTACAAAAAATACTATTTCGAGAAGGCTAGTGATGGTATGCAAGATTATATGGGTGCAAAAGTAAGTTCCATCGATTATTTTGTAAAACACGTTGAATCACATCCAAGATTATATAAAACGATAAAAGAGAACACTTTGATGGTCGATGAATATAAAAAAGGCATTCAAAGCAGTTTTAAGAATCTTAAAGAAATATACCCCAAAGCAATATTTCCAGACGTATATTTTATAATTGGTGCGTTTACAAGTGGTGGAACAGTTACACCTACAGGTTTGCTAATTGGTGTAAATCAAATGAGTGATGGAGAGGGAGTAGATACAGGAGAACTTGATTTTGGCGATAAATTATTGATGAATAAATCTAAATACCTCCCTAATGTGGTTGCTCATGAATTAATTCATTTTCAACAGGACGGAATGAAAAAAGATACAACCACTCTTGGATATGTAATACAAGAAGGGATGGCCGATTTTATTGGTGAATTGATTAGCGGGGAGACGCCCAATCGCAAAATTTTTGAATGGGCAAAAGGGAAGGAAAATAAAATATGGAGCGAATTTAAAAAGGATATGTATTATGATAGATACAATAATTGGATAGCTAACTATAAAACAGCTTCTGAAGATAGTTATCCAGATTTGGGTTATTGGGTTGGTTATGAGATTTGTAAATCTTACTATGAAAAATCAAAAGACAAAAGGCAGGCAATAAACGAAATGCTGAATATTCAAGATTATAAAGAATTTTTGAAGGACAGCAAATGGGAACACAAACTGAAAATAATAAATCAACGCGAAGAGCGTATATAAGAAATAGTGGTTTAAGGGCTTAAAATAAGGAGGTTTTGGTGAATTTATTGCCAGTGCCAGGGCTGAAATTCACGCCAGGAATCTGCTGCTTTTTATTTACAATTAGGAATAAGGATAAAATATAATTGAATTTACCTCTTGCTAGGACTTCCGTAAACCTAAATCGGCCATTTTCTCGAATAAAAATATTTTTAGTATTAGTGAAGTTTGACTTGCACCTAAAAATATTCAGAGGAAATTCAATTTTCTAAATATTAATTGTAAACTTGATATATGTGATGGCAGTTTTAAGCTGTTTTGTGTAGTTGGTGAAGATGAAAGCTTGTCTGTAGGTATTTTTCAAAACCTTAAAAACTGGTTTCCCGCCAAAAGTCCCAATGGTAAATTTCAATTTGAAATAAAATTTACACAGCATGGAAAAAAACATTGCCTTATTTTTGAAAACGATAAACTAAAAACTCAGCAATAATTTAGCAGTTCTCCTTTTTATGACTATCCAGGAAAAGATTAAACAATTACGAGAAGAATTACATAGGCACAATTACCTATATTATATTGAAGATAAACCTGAAATAAGCGATTATGACTTTGATATGAAGCTAAAAGAGCTTCAGCAACTGGAAGAGCAGCATCCCGAATTTGAGGATAGCAACTCGCCAACAAGACGTGTAGGGGGCGCGATAACTAAAAATTTCAATACTGTTGTTCACGACCATAGAATGTATTCGCTTTCCAACTCCTATTCGAAGGAAGAGTTGGAAGATTGGGAAAAACGTATTGAAAAAGCTATTGGCGGGAAAGTGCAGTATGTTTGCGAGTTAAAATATGATGGTGCTTCCATTAGTCTTACCTATGAAAATGGAATGTTAAAGCGTGCTGTTACACGGGGTGACGGTTTTCAGGGAGACGATGTTACCAATAATATAAAAACAATAAAATCTGTACCCTTAAAATTAAAGGGCGATTTCCCTAAGAAATTTGATATTAGGGGAGAGATTGTTTTGCCGTATGAAGGTTTTGCGAAGATGAATGCAGAAAGAATAGAAGCAGGCGAAGAACCTTATGCTAACCCCAGGAACACCGCCTCGGGAAGCCTGAAACTTCAGGATAGTGCCGAGGTTGCCAAAAGACCTTTGGATTGCTTGTTGTATAGCCTGGTAGCCGATAGCTTACCGGTAAAATCTCAATTTGAAGGCCTTGAAAAAGCAAGGGAGTGGGGTTTTAAAGTTCCGGCTGAAGCAGAATTAAAAAACAGTATTGCCGAGGTACTGGAGTATGTGAATTACTGGGATCAGTACCGCCACGATCTTCCTTATGAAACCGATGGCGTGGTGGTAAAAGTAAATAGTTTTGATCAACAAGACGAGCTGGGGTATACAGCTAAATCACCTCGTTGGGCCATGGCCTATAAGTTTAAGGCAGAGCAAGAAAGTACAAAACTGAATAAAATTACCTACCAGGTAGGCAGGACAGGTGCAATAACCCCCGTGGCTAATCTCGATCCGGTGCAATTGGCGGGAACTACGGTAAAGCGGGCTTCTTTGCACAATGCCGACCAGATTGAAAAATTGGACGTAAGGGAAGGGGATATCGTTTTTGTAGAAAAAGGAGGTGAAATTATTCCAAAAATTGTAGGTGTAGATTTTACACAAAGAGATCCGGCAACCCCCGAAACCCAGTATGCTGAAACCTGCCCTGAATGCGATAGCGAGTTAGTTAGAAAAGAAGGGGAAGCACAACATTACTGCCCTAATTATCATGGTTGCCCCCCGCAAATTATTGGGAGGATTCAACATTTTATTTCACGAAAAGCAATGGATATTGAAGGCCTAGGCGGGGAAACAGTTGCTTTATTAGTGAATGCTAATTTAATTGCCAATTACGCCGATTTATATACGCTAAAAAAAGAGGATGTTCTTCCCCTGGAACGAATGGCAGAGAAATCGGCTGATAACCTAATTAATGGTATTGAAAAGTCTAAAGAAATTCCCTTTGAACGTGTTTTGTTTGCTCTTGGTATTAGGTATGTAGGGGAAACAGTAGCTAAAAAACTGGCGAAATATTATAAAAGTATAGATGCATTAGCTTCAGCGAATATCGAAGACCTTACCGCAGTTGATGAAATAGGGGAACGCATTGCACAAAGTGTCACCGACTTCTTTGCTTCAGAAGAGAATAAAGTAATTATTGAGCGTCTTAAAGATTACGGGCTTCAATTAGAAATAGCTGTTCAGGAACTGGAAAACCAGAGTGATAAACTGGGAGGAAATACTTTTGTGATTTCGGGGGTTTTTGAAAAAGTTTCCAGAAATGAACTCAAGAAAATGATAGAAGATAACGGAGGGAAGGTCTCCGGATCTATTTCGGGAAAAACAAATTATTTAGTAGCCGGGGACAATATGGGGCCTAGTAAACTCACAAAAGCAGAAAAATTGGGGACTACAATTATAAGTGAAGATGAGTTTTTGGAGATGCTTAATTAATTTTTTTTGAGTTCGTTTTTCCATCAATAGAAAAAATGAGCTTTAGTATTAATAGGTACGAAGTTTTTATAAAACCCATAGAAAAGCCTTTGTTTATTGGCACCGCCAAAGGGTGTAATACCCCGAGGTAGTTTGCTGAGGTTTAAGCTTTAAAGCTTAAACCTCAATTTTTAATCCATTAGCTTCAATATTATTTTTATCGTCTAAATAAAAATCAATTCTTCCCAGGTAAAGGCCATAACAGCCTACCTGATTTACGAGGACTTTTTTACCTGCTTTATTTGTTTCAACAGTAGGTTTTTCTAAAAAAGTATGGGTGTGACCGCCAATAATAAGATCAATGTTTTCTGTGGCTTTTGCTAGTTTAAGGTCAGAGACTTTGTCGCTATTGTATTTGTAGCCTAAGTGCGAAAGGCAAATTACCAGGTCGCATTTTTTTTCTTCTTTTAAAATTCGGCTTTGGTCTTGTGCAATTTCTATAGGATCCAGGTATTTAGTTTCTTTGTAAAGACTATCGTTTACCAGCCCTTGTAATTCAACCCCCAAACCAAAAACGCCAATTTTAACTCCGTCTTTTGTAAAAACTTTATGTTGGTGGGTATGGCCATCCAGTACAGTATTGCTGAAGTCGTAATTAGAGGAAATAAAACTGAATTCGGCATGTGGGAGTTGCGCAAGTAAGCCATCTATACCATTATCGAAATCGTGGTTTCCTATGGTAGCAGCATCGTATTGCATTTTACTCATTAGTTTAAATTCCAATTCCCCCCCATAGAAATTAAAGTATGGTGTGCCCTGAAAAATATCTCCCGCGTCTAACAATAGCGTATTTGGGTTTTCATTTTTAATCTGCTCAATTAAAGTTGCCCGCCTGGCAACACCACCCATATTTGGATTCCTGGAATTATCGGGGCCAAAAGGCTCAATATGGCTGTGAACATCGTTGGTATGCAAAATGGTAATATGCTTTTTATAATTTGGCTTAAAAGAAAATGTGCTTAAACCACCAATTCCTATAAACGCGGTTGCTGCCGAGGTTTGCTGAATAAAATTTCTTCTTTTCATTATTTTCTTCTCAATAATCGAAATTTAGATAGCTGTATGTGAATTTCGAAATTAAAAACTTAATTAATAGACTTTTATAAAGCCTCTTTGTTGGCACCGCCAAAGGATGTAATACCCCGAGGTAGTTTACTGTCTAATAAACCTATTGTCTTTAGTCACTTTTAAGGTATCTACTTTTTTAAAATAATCTATAATAGCATTACGTAACTTATAATCTATTTTAGTTAGGCCTACCGGATTCTTAAAAAACAGCATATTATCGCCCCCTTGCTGCAAATAGTCTGAGGTGGCTACAAAATAAGTCTTGTCTTTTTCTATTTTTTTTCCTTTTATTTCTGCGCTTTTAACTTTATAATTTTTATTCATTATAATTTGAATGCCACTTACAGGATGGGCAGTTTTTGTACGCTCAAGATAAGTAAGCATTTCTTTGATTTTTGCTCCAGAAATTTCAGCAATCACAATTTCATTCTCAAAAGGCATTAGTGCGTAGGCGCTTCTGGTAGATATTTTTCCTTTATTTAAGCCAGCTCTAATTCCGCCGTGATTAAGCAGAACCATATCTATCTCGTTTCCTGTTCTGCTTTTAAAAACAGGACCGGCTTGTTCCATAACCACATCGGCCATTAAATTACCAATGGCAGTATTTAAATCGCCGTCGCTTTTTACCATAGCCTGCGGATTATAAGTTAATGTGCTATCTAAAGTTTTATTTAAATGCTCTTTAAAAGGGGTTATAAACTCTTTTATTTCAGTATTGGATTCAATCTTGTTATCTATAGCGATACGCTGCCCTTTAACTTTAGCCGTTTCAATAGAATCGTCTTTACAGCTCAGTATAATTAGGGCAAAGAATGCGCAATTAATCAATTTGAATAATTTCATCTTTATTTTATTAAAAATGCAAAGATAAATAGATTATCTGTGTAGTTAAGGTTTTGTCTTTTAAAACTATAGCGGTAATTCAGCGAGGAAAATAGATGTTTTGTCGAAAAATGGGAGACAAGCTTAAAAATGAGCCTTGCTATCCCTCTAAAAAAGAAATTTAACAATATTATTTTTTTATTTTCGGCAGGCAAATGAATGAAAATGAGTTTTTTTCAATATTTATTACTTCTTTTCCTTCCGGTATTGAGCGTAAATATATATGCTGCAATAGGGGATTTGAATTGGTTGATGCGGCTAACTCAGCTTCTATTTATTGTAGGTGTTTTTGTTATATACGTAAGGCGCAATAAAAAAATAGGCTTTAATGCATTGTGTTTTTTTGTTTTTTTCTTTCTGGCTCAGCTTGTAGGGCTCTTTTTTCATTCAGATACCTTTTCATTTCTTTTACTTCTCTTCTATATAGCTGGTTATTTTTGCTTGTGTAGAGAGGCTTTTCAAAACACTCAAAGACAGGCTGCCACTAAAAGTATGCTTATATACTTTCTACTTTTAATAAGTGTAAACACCTATCTTTTGTTTATCCATGTAATAGAACTCAAAGATTATATGAATAATGATTTAGAATTTGCGGTATATATACTTTATTATCTTAATTTATTGATTCTGGGGGTAGTTGGACTTATCTATTACCTGAATTCCTACTCAAGAAAATCGGTATACTTTATTACCCTGATGCTTTCATTTATTTTTTCTGATGTTTTAAGGGATGGAGCACATTTTTATTTAAACGACTCTGCAATTTTAATCACCGGTAATTTATTATGGTTTACGGGTTTAATATTTTGCTTGCTTTTCTTCCTTACCCCAGAGCGTAAACTTAGGCTAATGAACCTGGTTTAAATGATATAAGAAACATTGTATTCTGTTCATTTTTTAACAGAAAAAATAAAGCTGTTAAATATGTGCTTCATTTAAAAACCGAAGCTAAGTTTTGCTTTTAAACATATACAAAATCAATACATTTGTCTCCCAAAAATCTTGCGGTTTTAATTTAAAAATGGCAAACCTTTTGGATTATCATCAAAATAAAAAAATATAATGAAATCATTTATTGGTACCGGTGTAGCTTTAATAACTCCTTTTAAGGAAGACTTATCGGTAGATGTACAAGCACTGGAGAACCTGGTAGAGAGCCAGATTGAGAACGGAGTAGATTACCTGGTGGTTTTAGGAACAACCGCCGAAAGTGCCAGTCTTGATAAAGAAGAAAAGCAACTAGTAAAAAATACCGTAGTTAAGCAGAATAATAACCGACTTCCTCTGGTTTTAGGCCTTGGTGGAAATAATACCCGTTTGGTATGTGAAGAGTTGAAAGCTGAAGATTTTACAGGTTTTGACGCCATACTTTCTGTTTCTCCTTTTTATAATAAACCAACCCAGGAAGGAATCTATCAGCACTTTAAAGCGGTGTCTACTGCTTCTCCTTTGCCCATAATTCTTTATAATGTACCGGGGAGAACTGCATCTAATATGCTGCCGGAAACTATAAATCGTATAGCAAGGGATTTTGAAAATGTAATCGGGGTTAAAGAAGCTGCCGGAGATATGGTGCAGGCAATGAAATTAATAAGTTTGGTACCGGAAGATTTTCTCGTGATTTCAGGAGACGATATGCTAACCCTGCCTATGACCTTGGCCGGGGGTAAAGGAGTGATTTCTGTGATTGCACAGGGCTTACCTGCCGAGTTCTCTAAAATGGTGTCGCTGGGCCTAGATGGTAAATCGGCCGAAGCTTATAAACTTCATTATAAAATACAACACTCTATAGATTTAATTTTTGCCGAAGGAAATCCGGCCGGAATTAAAGCCTTGTTGGCTCAAAAAGGGAGCATTGAGAATTATGTGAGATTGCCTTTAGTAAAGGCTACACCTGAACTTCAACAGCAAATTCAGGATTTTCTTAGCAATTTTAAATAATGTAGTTAGATCTCGATTCTCGAGTATCTTTTAAAAACTAATAACAGAGACTGTCTGAAAAGTCTAGTTTCGTCAGGCTGAATCTGCCAATCCATTTAGGCGGACTTTTTTTAGCCTCTAACATGTTTTGAATACCAACATCTTAGATTCTGAAATAACCCCGATAGCTTTCGGGATAGAATGACGATTTAAAAGCTTTTCAGATAGTCTTACTTTTTTCAGTAATAACTTATTTTTTTCTTCATAATATAATAAAAAGGGAGTTAGAAGGTTGTTTAAGGCTATAGCACAAAGTTTTTTTTATACTGAAGAAAAATGTACTTTTGCCAGATGTTTTTACAAATGATGAAGAAAGCAATTTTATTAGCAGCAGTTTTAATGCTCACTGTATCCTGCGGGGAATATCAGGACTTACTTAAAAGCGATGATAGCGGAAAGAAATATTCTTATGCCGAACAGCTTTATAACGAAGCCCAGGAAAATGGAGATAAGCGTAAGTATCGCAAGGCCTTAAGGTTGTTTGAACAAATTGTTCCGCAATACCGTGGAAAACCACAAGGGGAGAAGCTTAGTTTCTTATTTGCCAATACTTATTACGAATTAGGTGATTATTACCTTTCTTCTTATGAATTTGAGCGTTTTCAGCAATCTTATCCTAATAGTGAAAAAGTAGAAGAAGCTGCTTATAAAAAGGCTAGAAGCTTTTATGAACTTTCACCAAGGTATGATTTAGATCAAACCGATACTAATAAAGCTGTTACAGAGTTACAGGCTTATTTAAATACATTTCCGGAAGGGGAGTACGTAGATAGGGCCAATGAGATGGCGACCGAGTTGCGTATAAAACTAGAGAAAAAAGAATTCGAAATAGCTAAGCAATATCATTTAACAGGCGAGGCCAGAGCCGGAAACTACAGGGCTGCTATTACTTCATTTACAAACTTTTTGGCCAATAATCCCGGTTCTCCTTTTAGGGAATCTGCCCAATATTATAGATTCGATTCTGCCTATAGATTAGCAATTAATAGCTTTAGGAGTTTAATGGAAGAACGCCTTAATGAAGCACTCGAGTTTTACGAAACCTATAAAAAATATTATCCGGAAGGCGAATATATGGCGCCAATGGAAGCTTCGGCAGAAGATATAAAATCACGCTTACAAAATTTTTAATAGTAGAAGAAAGATGGATATTAAAAAGACAGACGCACCAATTAACACAATTACCTTCGATAAAAACAAGGTAGACGAGCCAACAGGTAATATATACGAGGCTATTTCGGTGGTTGCTAAAAGAGCTAATCAAATTAATTCTGAGATCAAAAAGGAATTATTGGAAAAGCTTGATGAGTTTGCTACGTACAACGATAGTCTTGACGAGATTTTTGAAAACAAAGAGCAAATAGAGGTTTCTAAGTTTTATGAAAAACTTCCAAAACCACATGCGCTTGCTATGCAAGAATGGTTAGATGGTAAAATCTATTACCGAAACACAAAAGATTCTGAAGCAGAAGCTTAAGCAAGATGTCTGTACTAAAAGGCAAAAAAGTACTTCTTGGTATTAGTGGCGGTATTGCTGCTTATAAATCTGCTTTTTTAGTACGTTTATTTATTAAGGCCGGTGCGCAGGTAAAAGTTATCATGACGCCGGCTGCCAAAGAATTTGTAACCCCGCTCACCTTATCTACTTTATCAAAAAATGAGGTGTTTTCTTCTTTTACCGAAGATGATGAAGATGAGCAATGGAACAATCATGTAGAACTCGGCCTTTGGGCCGATTTTATGCTTCTAGCCCCTGCAACAGCCAATACCTTGTCTAAAATGGCTTCGGGCAATAGTGATAATTTTCTGCTGGCAACCTATCTCTCGGCCAAATGCCCGGTGTTTTTTGCACCTGCAATGGATTTAGATATGTTTAAGCATCCTTCCACAACCAATAGTTTTGAAACCTTAAAGTCTTACGGAAATATTATGATTCCGGCAGGAACAGGTGAACTTGCCAGTGGTTTAACAGGTGAGGGGAGAATGGCAGAGCCTGAAGTGATTATAGATTTTTTAGAAAATTATTTTTCTGAAAACCTACCCTTAAAGGGGAAGAAGCTGTTAATAACCGCCGGGCCAACTTACGAGGCTATAGATCCGGTACGCTTTATAGGAAATCATTCCAGTGGTAAAATGGGCTTTGAATTGGCTAAAAAAGCCGCCGATTTTGGTGCTGAGGTAATTCTAATTTCTGGTCCTACTCACCTAGAAATTAATGATTCAAGGATTAATTTAATACGTGTGGTGAGTACAGGCGAAATGTATACCGCCGTGCATAATTATTTTGAAGATGTTGATGTGGCTATTGCAGCTGCTGCGGTTTCAGATTATACCCCAAAAAATGTAGCTACACAAAAAATTAAAAAGGCCGATGAGAATTTAAGCCTGGAGCTTACCAAAACCCCGGATATTCTCTTATCTATGGGTAAAAAGAAAACCCATCAAAAACTTATTGGCTTTGCCCTGGAAACCAATAACGAACTTGTGCATGCAAGAGAAAAGCTGCTTAAGAAAAATCTAGACTTTATTGTGCTTAATTCTATGAATGATGCCGGTGCCGGCTTTAAAAAAGACACGAATAAAGTTACTTTGGTCTATAAAGATTCAGAAAAAGCCTTTGATCTTAAATCCAAGGCAGAAGTGGCTACTGATATTATAAATGAAATTGTACATTTGTTAGATGCGTAACTTTCTGTTTTTTATTTTTTTACTTGCCGGGATGACTTCTACCCGTGCCCAGGAGCTCAATTGCGAAATAGTAATAAATACCGAACAAACAGGCCAAAGCAATCTTTCTGTTTTTAGAACTTTAGAGAACTCACTACGGGAATTTGTAAATCAAACTTCCTGGACCAGTAAAGAATTTGAACCGGGAGAACGTATTAATTGTAGTATGTTTATTACTATAAACGAGTTTGAAGGCGAATCGTTTAGTGGTACCATCCAGGTGCAATCTTCAAGGCCGGTATATGGTACTAATATGGTTAGCCCTGTTTTTAATTTTAACGATAATCAATTCAGTTTTAATTACAGGGAATATGAGCCGTTAAATTATAGTCAGAACTCTTTTTCCAATAATCTGGTTTCTGTGGTTTCTTTTTATGTGTATACTATTTTAGGTTTGGATGCCGATACTTTTGCTAAAGAGGGCGGAACCGATTATTACCAGGAAGCTAATCAAATTGTAAATACAGCGCAACAAAGCGGAAGGACAGGCTGGAACGGTGCCGATGGCCAAAACTCGCGTTTTAGGTTGAATTCCGATTTGCTTTCTAATATGTTTACCGAATATCGTACTGCTTTATACCAATATCATCGCCAGGGATTAGATGTAATGCATAAAGATCCTGAATCCGGGAAAATAGCTATTGCCGATGCGATAGAAAGCTTAAACACTATGAATTCCCGACGGGCAAATTCTTTGCTACTAAGGAGCCTTTTTGATGCCAAAGTCGATGAAATTAGTCAGATTTTTAGTGATGGGCCAGATATTAACCGCCCTGGCTTTAAAGAAACTTTAAGTGGTCTTGCTCCGCGTTATTCCAGAAATTGGAGAAACCTGCAATAGGCTTTTTAAGTTTATAATCTTAATTTAGGTAGATTTTTATCTTTAAAACCTGTTTAATTCAAATTCTTAGAGTTACCAAAACTTATGGAATCAATCCAAAAGTTTATTGTTGATTGGGAATAATTTCTCCCTTATATTTAGCCAAAATTTAGTTTACATTGCTTACAGCTCTATCTATAAAAAATTACGCCTTAATTGAAGATATAAATATTAGGCTTCAGGAAGGTTTTACGATAATTACAGGCGAAACAGGTGCCGGTAAATCTATTATGTTGGGTGCACTTGGCCTCCTTTTAGGAAACCGCGCCGACTATGGTAGTATTAGGGACACAGATAAAAAGTGTGTAATAGAAGGCTCTTTTAATATTGCTAATTACAGATTAAAAGATTTCTTCGAGTCGGCAGACCTGGATTATGAGGAAAATACAATTATTAGGCGCGAAATTTTGTCTTCGGGAAAATCCCGGGCCTTTGTAAACGATACGCCGGTAAAGTTAACTTCGTTGCAAAAACTTGGGCAGTATTTAATAGATATTCACAGTCAGCACGAAACTTTAAGTTTGGGTAATAACGATTATCAATTTCAGGTAATTGATACCATTGCCCATAGTGATGCTTTATTATTGGAGTATAAAACCGAACGTAAATCATACAAAGACCTTCAAAAAAAGCTTGAGGATTTAAAAGAGCAGCAGGCGCAGGCCACCAAAGAATATGATTATAACCTGTTTTTGTTAAACGAGCTTGAAGAAGCGCGTTTAGAGGAAGGAATACAGGAAGAACTGGAAGCCCGCTATGAAGAATTAAGCAATGTGGAAGAGCTAACCGAAAACCTAAGTTCGGCCTTAAATTTATTAGAACAGGAGGAAATTGGAAGTTTAGATAGTTTAAAACAGACGCGAGCTTCCCTGTCTAAAATAGCCGGTTTATCTTCAAATTATGAAAATTTTCATCACCGAATTGAAAGTGTAATTATTGAATTAGATGATCTTTCAGGCGAACTAAGCCAGGCTTTAGAAAATATAGAGGCTAATCCTGAAGAGCTTGAAGCAACCAACCAAAAACTTCAGGTGATCTATAATTTACAGAAAAAACATTCCGCAGAAAATATCGCCGAATTATTACAGATAAAAGAGGAATTGCAGGAAAAAGTAGCTGTAAGTGAAAATGCCGAAAATGCGCTTTCTGAAATAGAAAAGGCTATTGTTAAGCAGGAAAGTAAATTGGGCGCTATTGCCGATAAGCTTCATGAAAAACGAAAAGCCATCGTTCCTACTTTTATTAAAGAAGTAGAATTTTTATTAACCGACCTGGGAATGCCAAACGCACGCCTAAAAATAGAACTTAAAAAAGCAGCCGGTTTTCTAGCGAATGGCAGGGACGAATTATTCTGGTACCTGGCAGCTAATAAAGGTGGTGATTTTAAAGAAATTAAAAAAGCAGCTTCCGGAGGGGAACTTTCCAGGATTATGTTGGCGGTAAAAAGTATTTTGGCGGCCCAAAGTAAACTTCCTACTATTATTTTTGATGAAATAGATACAGGGGTTTCCGGTGACATAGCGCAAAAAATGGCCGGTATTTTACAGCGTATGGGGAATTCTATGCAGGTAATTGCTATTACTCACCTGCCGCAAATTGCCGGTAAGGGAAATAGTCATTTTAAAATTTTTAAAGAAGATTCAGTCAATGCTACAACCACTAAAATTAAGGAATTAGAAGCTGAGCAAAGAATTGAAGAACTAGCGCTAATGCTTGGTGGAGCAACAATTGGAAAGTCGGCGATGGCACATGCAAGAGCACTTCTGGATTAAAACTATGGGCTGATTGTAATTTTGCTATCTTTACCGCAAAATTGGGAGATAAAGCACTTTGAGGCTTGCTTCGAAATTTAATATTTATCATTACAAATACCTTTTTGAGTTTTCTCTGAGGTAATTAAGCTAACAACCACGAAAAAATATATCACTATGTCATACAACCTGTTAAAAGGAAAAAAAGGAATTATTTTTGGCGCTTTAGATGAAAATTCCATTGCCTGGAAAACCGCCGAAAGAGTGAAAGAAGAAGGTGGGGAATTTGTGCTTACCAATGCTCCTATTGCGTTAAGAATGGGTACTATTGATAAACTGGCCGAAAAGACCGGTTCGCAAGTTATTCCTGCTGATGCTACTAACCTGGAAGATCTGGAAAACCTGGTTGAAAAATCTATGGAAATCCTGGGTGGGAAAATAGACTTTGTACTTCACGCTATTGGGATGTCGGTAAACGTAAGAAAAGGAAATCATTATACAGAGCAGAATTATGATTTCACCCAAAAGGGGTGGGATATTTCTGCGGTGTCTTTTCATAAAACCATGCAGGTGCTTTACAAAAAAGAAGCGATGAACGAGTGGGGAAGTATCGTAGCACTTAGCTATATGGCCGCACAACGTGTATTTCCCGATTATAATGATATGGCCGATAATAAAGCCTTTCTAGAGTCTATTGCCCGCAGTTTTGGTTATTTCTTTGGGAAAGATCACAAAGTAAGAGTGAACACTATTTCACAGTCACCAACCCCAACCACTGCAGGACAGGGTGTAAAAGGATTTGACGGATTTATCGCCTATGCCGATAAAATGTCGCCACTTGGTAATGCAACCGCGTTAGAGTGTGCCGATTATACCGTGAGCCTTTTCTCTGATCTTACTAAAAAAGTTACTCTTCAAAATCTTTTCCACGATGGTGGTTTTGCCAATATGGGCGTAAGCCAGGAAGTTATGGAGTCTTTTATTAAAGGACAGGAGGAAAAATAAAATTTATTCACGCTGAACTTGTTTTATGTATGGGTTTTTAACTAAGCCTATACCCTGAAACAAGTTCAGGGTGACTTTTTTTCATGTCATGCTGAACCTACCCGATGGGTTAGGTGGGCTTGTTTTAGGGTCTAATATGATGGGAACTCCACTCAACCTGGATTCTGAAACAAGTTCAGAATGACGAAAAAAACAACGTCATGCTGAACTCATTTCAGCACCTATTGTGATATGCGCTTTTGCTCAACTTAGACCTCCGATAGAAATCGGAGCAAGCACTGAAACCAGTTCAGGCTAAGTAGAAAAGTAGTTTCAGTGTAATATTGATTTAGAATAAAGAGTTCACAATTAAGGTCACGCTGAATTTATTTCAGCGTCTAGTTTGAATAAAAGTTCTCACAACTTATACCTCCGATAGAAATCGGAGCAGGTTCTGAAAAAAGTTAATGGTGACGTTAAGAAGAAATATTTAATTAAAAATCTTCAAATTCTATTTAAAGCATGGCCCCGGATTATTCTTTTGTAATTCCCGTGTATAATCGCCCCGATGAGGTGAGGGAGTTGTTGGAAAGCATGCTTAAGCTTCAATTTTCACGAGATTTTGAGATTGTTATTGTGGAAGACGGCTCTAATATTTCTTCCCAAAGAATCGTAGAAGATTTTCAGGATAAGCTGTCTATTAGTTATTATTTTAAACCGAATTCCGGTCCCGGCGATTCCCGAAATTTTGGAATGAAAAAAGCCAAAGGGAATTACTTTCTTATTTTAGATTCTGATGTTTTATTACCACAAAATTATCTGCAGGAAATAGATAGTTTCCTTAAGAAAAATTATTGTGATTGCTTTGGTGGGCCAGACGCTTCACACCCTTCATTTAGCAAAACCCAAAAAGCCATAGATTATGCCATGACCTCCTTTTTTACTACCGGGGGGATTAGGGGTAAAAAATCTTCGGTGAACAATTTTCAGCCCAGGAGTTTTAATATGGGAATTTCCCAAAAAGCCTTTAAAGCATCAGGCGGATTTGGACAAATTCATCCGGGCGAGGATCCCGATCTTTCACTTCGGCTAAAAAAAATGGGCTTTAAACTCTGTCTTATTCCCAAAGCTGTGGTTTTTCATAAACGCCGTATAGACTGGTCTAAATTTTATACCCAGGTGAAAAAATTTGGCTTGGTAAGACCAATCCTTAACCAATGGCATAAGGGTTCTGCCAGGATTACCTATTGGTTCCCGGCGGTTTTTGCATTTGGGCTTTTGTTTGCTATTTTGATTTTAAAATTCGGATTTTGGTGGTTATTTCTATTATATGTTTTATATTTTGTACTTATAGCCACCCACGCTGCTATTAAAAATAGAAGTTTAGAAATTGGCTTTTTGGCTGTTTATGCTACATTGGTACAATTTCTTGGTTATGGGTACGGTTTTATAACGTCGGTTTGGTATATTCAAATTTTAAAAAAAGACCCTCAATTAAAATTTCCGAATTTATTCTTTAAAAATGTTTAAAAACATAGAATTTAAACGAATTTCTGTAAAAAAATCCAGCCTAAAGACCTTTGGGTTCTTTTTGCTGTTCTCTTCTTTTATATGGTTTTCAGTGCAAATTTCTAAAGAGTATACGCAAATAATAGACATTCCGGTTTCTTATGTAAACATTCCTTTAGACAAGAGTATAACTAAAGAAAGACCCGGCTTTTTAAAATTAAGGATTCAGGATAAGGGTTTTGCTATTTGGTATTATAAACTTTTTAAGCCCAGGGTAGAACTGGATCTTGGAAAAGCCTTAGAGCAGAATGGGGCCCTGGTTTATAACTTTGAAGCTAACCGGGAGACACTGGAAGACCAGGTTAATATTAATTTCGAAAAAGCCCGGTTTTTACAGGAAAGTATCGCCATAGCATATCAAGCTAAAAAAGTAAAAAAGATAAAGATAAAGCCCAGGATAGACTTAAGTTATGCAGTAGGTTATTCGGCTAGCAGAGAGATAAAACTAACTCCTGATTCTATAAAAGTAAGCGGCCCCGAAAACATTATTGATACTTTACAGAGCCTGCAAACGGTGAAATTACAGGTGAGCAATATTAAAACTGATGTTTCGGGTAGTGTGAGAGTAGATACTTCTAAGCTTGGGATGCTTAGCTTTTATACCACAAAAGTGAACTATAGCCAGGAGGTAGAGAAATTTACGGAAGGCAGCGTTAAAGTTCCGGTAACAGTCTTAAACTTACCTGAGAATACCAATATCTCTATATTTCCCAAACAGGTTCTGGTATATTTTCAGGTAAATTTAAAGCAATATGAAATGGTAAAACCCGAAGATTTTAGCGTGGTTTGCGATTTTAATGATATAAGTGAGGGAGATGACTTTATAATTGCCAGTATTGCGAAGTCCCCCTCTTTTGTTAGAAACCTTAGACTTAACGAACGTAAAATTCAATTTGTAATAAAAAGATGATGGTAGTGGGGCTAACAGGCGGTATTGGTAGTGGGAAAACTACAGTGGCGGGTTTCTTTAAAGAGAAAAACGTGCCGATTTATATTGCAGATGATGCCGGGAAACGCCTGCTGGAAACTTCAGCAGAAATAAGGGAACATGTAATAAAATTAATAGGAGAAAAAGCTTACACCGATACTGCTCCCAATCGCAAGTACATTGCTTCTGTAGTATTTAAGGATTCAGAAAAATTAGAAGCTTTAAATAAAATAATCCATCCGGCGGTAGCAAAAGATTTTGAAAACTGGCAACGTAAACAAAAGGCCGCTTATGTAATTTACGAAGCCGCGATTCTGTTTGAAGCAGGTGGATATAAAAAATGCGATATAAATATTTTGGTTACCGCAACCAAAGAAGAAAAGCTTAAAAGATTGCAGGAACGTGACCAAAGTACTATTTCTGAAATTGAAGCACGAATGGAGAAACAATGGAGCGATGAGCAGAAGAGAAAACTGGCTGATTTTGAAATTGAAAACCACGATTTAACCCTTACCAGAAGCCGGGTTGACGAATTACATGAGATTATCTTAAAACGAGGTAAAAATTAGCAGAAGTTTTGTTAACATTTGGTTAAACGATTGACGCCCTAAATGTTAAAATATTACTTTTGGGCACATGAATAAGAAGCTTTTTTTACTGCTTGTAATCTTAATGAGCCTGTCCCTAATAGGTATTATTTTCGTACAGGGATACTGGATTAAGAGTACTGTAGATGATAAAGAAGCACAATTTACCTACGACGTTAAACAGGTGCTTTTGCGCGTGGCAAACCAAATTCAAAATCAGGAAATTGAAGATTACTGGATTAAATTTAAGGATGCCGATAGCACCAATAGTCGGTTAGAATCTTCTACCGTTACCGAATATTCTTACGTAAATCAGAATAAATTAAGAAACCAAACCCTTTTTCATTCAGATGCTATTTTAGAGGAAGATTATAAGGTTTCTTCCAGCTTTATAGAATCGGCAAGGGATAGTATTCCGTTCACCAAGCTTATCAATAAAAAAGTGACCAAAATTGTAAACAGTCGCAATAAAATAGATGGGCGGGAACTAAGTTCACAGCAGCAAATAGAGCGTATTATTCGAATGGACGAATATGAGAAAAATTTGTTGAAAGAATATATAGCCGATCATACCAGTAAGTTGCCTTTGCACCAAAGGGTAAGTGAACAAACTATAGAAAGGCTACTTGCCCAGGAGCTTAGCAATCGTGAGATAGCATCAGAGTTTGAGTATGGGGTTTATAGCAATAGTATTTCTACAAATTTGCATAGCGATGATTTTTCGCTTAGCCACCCGGCCACCTATGGTGTGCCACTTTTTGCAGACGACCTTGGGAATAGCAATTACCAGTTGTTGGTTAATTTCACCGAAAAGAAAAAAGTAGTGCTCTCTTCGGTAACTTTAATGGCATCACTTTCTATAATTTTTACCCTAATTATTGTAGTTGCGTATTCCAGCGCATTATCGCAATTGATAAAACAACGGCAAATTTCCCAGATAAAAACCGATTTTATCAATAATATGACCCACGAATTTAAAACACCTATCGCCACGATTAACCTGGCTTTAGATGCGATAAAAAACCCTAAGATTAGCGAAGATGAAGAAAAGAAAAGGCGCTATCTTAAAATGATTCGTGACGAAAATAAACGTATGCACGCCCAGGTAGAAAATGTTTTGCGCATTTCCAAACTTGAAAAAAACGAGCTGGACCTTAAAAAAGAAAGGCTGCAGTTACATGAAATTGTGGAAGATGCCATTACCCACATAGAACTTATAGTAGAAGATCGCGGCGGTTATGTACAAACCCATTTTGGAGCCTTACGCTCTTCAATTTTGGCCAATCAGGATCATTTTACCAATGTAATGGTTAATATGCTGGACAATGCTGTAAAATACTCAGACGATCGCCCCAAAATTGATATTTATACCGAAAATGTTAAGAACTACATCATTCTAAAAATCCGCGATCAGGGAATAGGAATGTCTAAGTTGGTTCAAAAGAAAATATTTGAAAAATTTTATCGCGAACATACCGGAGATATCCATAATGTAAAAGGCCACGGCTTAGGTTTGGCGTATGCCAAGCGAATTATAGAAGACCATCATGGACAGGTTTGGGTGGAAAGCGAAAAAGGAAAAGGAAGCACATTTATAATTAAATTACCTCTAATATCTTAAATATATGGAAACTGAAGACAAGAAAATTTTGTTAGTAGAAGACGATCCAAACTTTGGAACGGTCTTAAAAGATTATTTGGCGATGAACGATTACGAAGTTACACACGCCAAAAACGGAATGGAAGGATTTGAAAAGTTTAAAAAAGACGATTTCGACCTTTGTATCCTGGATGTAATGATGCCTTACAAAGATGGTTTTACCCTGGCTAAGGAAATAAGGGAGAAAAACGAAGATATTCCAATTATTTTCCTAACCGCTAAAGCGATGAAGGAAGATGTACTTAAGGGTTATAAGGTAGGAGCAGACGATTACCTAAACAAACCTTTTGATAGTGAAGTATTGCTTATGAAGATTAAAGCCATTATGCAGCGTAAAGCTACAGATAGTGTGGCAGACTCTAAGCAGTTTGAATTTGAAATTGGTTCGTTTCATTTAAACTCTAAATTAAGGTTCTTAACTTTTAAAGAGGAAGAACCACAAAAACTATCTCCAAAAGAGAACGAGTTGTTGCGTTTGCTGGCCCTGCACGAAAACGATTTGATGCCAAGGGAGCTGGCACTTACCAAAATTTGGAGAGACGATAATTACTTTACTTCCAGAAGTATGGATGTATATATCGCCAAACTGCGTAAATACCTTAAAAAAGACGAGAATGTTGAAATTTTAAATATTCACGGCGAAGGATTTAGGTTGGTGGTAAAAAACCAGGAAAACGCCGAAGCATAAGGCAAGGCGGTTTTTTCAGTTTCCGGGAATAATGAGAGTGGCGTAAATGTATATTTTCGTCCATTTAAGATTTATCGTAATGCTGAGTTATTTCGGCGTCACATGTTTCGTTCTATCGTCATTCTGAATTTATTTCAGCATCTAAGTTGATAGGGATTCTAACATGTTAGATCGCCGAAAGAATTCGTGGCAGGCTCTGTAACTAGCACGCCTGAACGGATATGCAATTAAGCATGACGATATTTAGACGAAGAGTCTTAAGCAAAAAGGCTACTCTCATTGTTTTCCTCCCCGGGATTTTTTGTTAAGCTTTACGAGCTATGCCCGGAGAGCGGTTTTCGGCTGCTTTTAAATTACGGAAAGCCGTAGAATTAACGTTATTTTTTAAGCTTTCCCATTACAAGTTTTATCTTTACTGCCGGAGGTGCTAATACCCGGCTATGAAACACGATTACTTTACATTACCCGGCTTTTCTTTTCGGCTAAGGCCGTGCAGTCTTTCTATAGCACTTTTTTTACTTGTTTTTTTATTGAATTTTACGCTTGGGTTTGGGCAGGGAGTACCATTCTATGATTGGGAAAAAGTAGAGCCTATGGGGCAGGCAGATATCGGTAGTTTAGATCAAATAGTTATTGCGACTGCAACAGACACCGAAGATAATATATATGCTTTGAAATTTGGTGGCGATGTACTTGTTTTTGACAGTAATGGTAACCCGAATGGATCTTTTCAACTTGAAGGTTCTTTTGAAGGGTTAGTGGATATGGCTATAAGTTCTAATAATGAAATTTATGTAGCTCATTATGAAGGAAGAGAAGTTCGTGTATTTGATTTAAATGGAAATGAACTTCTGGCTAAAAGAAAAAGTTCAGGGTACTTTAAACCTTTGGGGTTAACATTTGATCAGAATGATAATTTATACATTTTAGATTATAATGATGGAACAGGAGCCGAAAGTAGTGTTAGTAGTAGGTTGAAAATTTATTATGACAATGGTACTGTTAGCTCTGATCTTTTAATAAATCAATTAACTCAGCCCTATAGAATTGCGGTTGCCGCCTCAGGAGATGTCTATATTAGTCACGCTGCTAATAACGGAGAAACATTAGTTTTTGATAAAAATTTTACTTTTTTACAAACTATGCCTAGTTTGGGATCACCTGGAAGTATTGAAATCGATGATGCTGGCTTTATTTACATAATAGATTATTCAGATAAAGTTGACTTTGCTAAAATTTTAGAGGCAGATCCAATTTATTTATTAAGTGCATTGGACGATATTAAAAACGGAATTCAGAATAGTGAATTCTCAATTAAATTATTCAATTCCAATAATTCTTTAGAAAAATCTTTGAGGGATAAAATTCAGTTGCCTTTGGATTTAACCTTTACTTATTGTACTAATAAAATGGGAGTTAATAATACTAATATAGAAGGACGGTTATTTTCAACTAAATTAGTTTTCGATTTAGAGTTGTATGACCGAACCCCATCACTTGATACTGAAGAACCAGAGGCTATTTGCAAAAGCGGATTAGAATTTACGTTAGAAAATGGAGAAGTTACGATTACAGCCGAAGAAATTGATGGCGGTTCTGCCGATAATTGCGAAATAAAAAGTTTAGAACTTTCACAATATACTTTCGAAAATACTGGAGATTTTCCAGTAACATTAACTGTTACAGATGCTGCTGGAAATTTTGATACGTGTGAAACTACAATTACGATTTTACCTGGAGATGAAGAACTTTTTATAGATTGTCCTGGCACTCAAACAGCAGATTTTCAAGGAAATTGTGAATTCGAACTTTTAGATTATACCGGTGATGCTGATTTTACTTCGGGAGCGAATGTTACACAATCTCCGGTGGCAGGAACTTTTATAACCGAAAATACAGAGATCACTTTAACGGCAGAACTGGATGGGGAAACTCAGGATTGTACTTTTATCGTTGAAGCTACCAATAAGCGTTCGGCATTAGCAGTTTCCTGTCCTGGAGACCAAACAGAGGAGGCTGACACTAATAATATTTTTGAAATACCTGACTATACCTATTTAGCCAATGTGACAAATAGTTGCGGTAATATTAATGTAACTCAGAGCCCAACTGCAGGTACTGTGGTAGAAGAAGATACGACTGTTACTCTTAGTGTAGTTGATGAACGGGGAGTCTCAATAGAATGTGAGTTTGAAGTGATTTTAAATTTTCAGGAAGAACTTTTTATAGATTGTCCTGGCACTCAAATAGCAGATTTTCAAGGGAATTGTGAATTCGAACTTTTAGATTATACCGGCAACGCTGATTTTACTTCGGGAGCGAATGTTACACAATCCCCGCTGGCAGGAGCTTTTATAACCGAAAATACAGAGGTCACTTTAACAGCTGAACTTGATGGTGAAACAAAAAGCTGTAGTTTTTTGCTAGAGGCCACGAATGTCCGACCAGCTTTGGCAATTTCCTGTCCCGGTGATCAACAAGAAAATGCAGACGTTAATGATATTTTTGAAATACCTGACTATACCAATTTAGTCAATATAGCAAATAGTTGCGGTAATATTAATGTAACTCAGAGCCCAATTGTGGGAACTGATGTTGGCGAAAACACAACTGTTACTCTTAGCGCAGTTGATGAGAGGGGAGTTTCGGTAGATTGTGAATTCGAAGTGATTTTAAACTTCATTGATCCCAACGCACCGGAAATAGATTGTGTAAACCACGAGCTTTTCCTTGATGAAAACGGACAGGCAGTTTTAAATCCCGGGGATCTTTTGGTTGGCGAGCCCGGTAACTTGTTAATAACTGCAGATAAAGTGAATTTTGACTGTACTAATTTAGGAGCAAATGATGTGATTTTAACAGCAACCGATCCTGAAACCGGTTTAAGCAGTACTTGTTCCGCCAGTATTTTTATAATAGATGAGATGTTTCCGGTAGCAAGCTGTAAAATAGATTATAAAGTGTATCTGGACAACAGCGGCAATGCCACTTTAGCTCCCGAAGACTTAAATAACAATTCTACCGATAATTGTGGGATTGTTTCCATGGCTTTAAGTCAGACTGAATTTACCCGCGCCGATCTTGGAGAAGTACCTATAACTTTAACCGTGCGCGACGAAGCCGGAAATATGGATTTCTGTGAAACTACCGTAGAAGTAGTAGAGGAAGCTTCGGGTAATTTTGAATGCCGCGAGAGCATAGTGGTTTATCTAGATGAAAACGGAGAGGCCGGCCTGGGCCTGGAAGAGCTTTATACCGGTAATGCAAGTGGAATAACCCTGGAAGCAAGTCAGTTAAGATTTAACTGTAACGATGTGGGGGAGGTTTCTGTTCAACTGGATTATTCTGGTGCGCAAACCGGGAGTTGTAGCATTAGTGTAGAAGTGCGGGATGAAATCGCCCCAGAGATTATTACAGACGTGGTAGAACTTAGTCTGGATGCTGAAGGTTTTGCTTATTTAGAAGAAAACGATGTTTTAGTGCAGGATAATTGTAGCCGGGAGTTTGTTTATCGTTTCGGGAAATCGGTTTTTAGCTGTGAAGATGTAGGCTCCAACACTATAAATGTTGAGGTGGAAGATATAAATGCTAATATCGCTACTAAAAATATTGAAGTGAGGGTAAATGGAGAAGCTTGCGAAACTCCAGACGATTTAAAGTTTTTATTTATCTATCCAAACCCCAATAACGGTATTTTTACCATTGTGACCCCCGATGGCATGACAGTAGAAAAGGTACGTGTTTTCGATTCCCGGGGGCGTTACATTCTACAGCAAAATTATAATGTGAGTGGCCGATTTTACCGAATGAGCATCGAAGCAGTGGCCGAATCGGTTTACACCCTGCAAATTTTCACCAACAAAGGCATTGTTGTAAAACGAGTGATTGTTAGTAGGTAGGGCTCGGTAAGCAGTAAGCAGTTGGTAGTTGCAGTTTGCAGAATTACCGTGATAGCGAACACGCTGTAACTTCGAGTAGCCCAGCGAGAGTCGGGATATATCGAGAAGTGTTTTTAGTTCCCACTTCAAAAGCTTCCCGACACGCCCTTATTTTCGTTTCCACTCCAATATCGCCACTCGAATTGACGCTCTCCACTTAGTAACAAACCTGGAATTATAAAAGCACAGCTTGCCACAATGGCTAACGCTGCTTCGCATTGAAGAAACAAAAAATTTTCGTGTATTCGTGGCGAAAAACAACAAACCCCAGACTTGACAAACCGTCAACCCATAACTCACAACCGACAACTCAAAACTAAGAACCACCAACTTATTTTACCAAACCAACAACAAACTCTTAACGCTTTTTTGGCAGTGAAAATTAAGCTTACTGCCTAATTTCGTTAAGTGTCCCAAAGAGATGTCCTACCGGGAACCTGAATTAAAACTATACGAATTGAAGCAAAAATACATAAAACCAAATTGGCTCTTTTTGGGCCTTTTTATCCTCATTGTTGCGGCCTGTAATCAACATAAACAAGAAAAAATAGAAGAAACGGCACCTGTTCAATTAGATACTATTTCTTTAGAACCACCGGTTTTTAAAATAACTTACAGTTTAGACTCTATTTCCGATAGGCAACATTTAGACAGTCTTAAATCTAGCCTGTCTAAAACAGAAAGAAAATTGGTGTATGCACTAAATAGAATTGATGAACACCGAATAAAGCCGGGTTCAAAATTAATAATTCCTGATTCGCTGGTAGCTGATATAAATTTGTATTCCCCATTTCCCTCAACTTTAAGTTTGCTGGATTCTATACAAAAAACGGTATTGATTTCGCAGCGTATACAAGCGTTTGCGCTTTACGAAAATGGCGATTTATTGCGATGGGGTCCGGTTAGTACCGGCAAACAAAGCACAGGTACACCTTCAGGTCTTTATTATGGAAATTATAAAGCAAAGCGAAAAATAAGTACCATAGACGAATCCTGGGTGTTGCCTTATTATTTTAATTTTATGAATTTTGAAGGTATAGGCACCCATGAGTATACACTTCCGGGGTATCCCGCCAGTCATGGATGTGTAAGAATGTACCGGGAGGATGCGCAAGCTATCTACCAATGGGCCAATATGTGGAAATTGGAAAGTGATGTGATTGTTCAAAACGGAACTCCCTTTATGGTAATAGGGGAATATAATTTTAAGGGGGAACTGCCCTGGTTAAAACTTGTAGAAGATAATACAGATAACGATTTAAATCTTCAGGAAATAGACACGATTAAAGTCTATGCTCAGCGTTATAAAAACGATCCTTTAAACTTGAAACTGGAAGATATGGGTGAAAAGGAAATAGTGCTTTAAGTTATTTTTCATTTTGTATTTTAGAGAAAAATAAATTTATGAAACTTAGATTAAGCTTTATTGGTTTGTTAAGTGTTTTTTTATGTAGTTTCGGAAGCCTGGTGGCACAAGAAGAAACCACAATTATGGTAAGAGCTTTGGCAAAAGATGCAAAATTTATAGGAAGCTCTATTGGCGGTGCTAAAATTATTGTGAGCAATGCTGAAACGGGCGAAATCCTGGATCAGGGTTTTACCACGGGAAGTACTGGAAATACAGAACTTATTCTTAAAACTCCCCATAAGCGTTACGATAATATTACCGATGAAAAGACCGCAGGCTTTAAAGCGGTGCTTTCTATCGAGGAACCTACATTTATAAACGTAGAAGCCCATGCTCCTTATAATAAAAAGCAGTCCAGGGTAGTTTCCAGTACACAACTTTGGGCAATACCAGGTAAAAATATAACAGGCGATGGGGTAGTACTGGATGTTCCGGGTTTTGTGGTAGATATTCTTGCCCCCCAAACCCACGAGCGAATTAAATCTTCAAGCAAAATAAACCTTAAAGCAAATATTGTAATGATGTGTGGTTGTCCCGTAACCGAAGGTGGTACATGGGATGCCAATCAATATGAAGTGAAAGCTATAATAAAAGGAGAAGGTCAGAAAGCCCAGGAAATCACATTGAAACCAACAGACAAGCCCAGTACTTTTGAAGCAGCAATAAACTTAGACAAAGCTTATTATACCATTACTGTTTATGCATTTGATCCGTTAACAGGCAACAGCGGAGTAGACAAAACCAATATTATTGTGAATTAACTCACTAAGTTAGATTTGATAATGGAGGGCCTTACCGTCATTTAGTGAATAAAATGAGCGCAGCAATCTTTTGTAGTGAAAAGTGGGTATTGATGAGTTAATAGTTAGAAGTGAAGAGTTAAGAGTGAATACCTTCCGTCATTTTTATTTCTATGTTACCAAACAGTTGAAACAAAATGAAAATAAAATTTACAAGAAAGCGACTTAAACATTATCTGATTTTTGGAATTATATGGTTGGCTTTAGGTACAACTGCTTTTTACTTTAATCCGGATAATATTTTCAATTACGGATATTTGATAATTGGTGTTTTATACTTTGGGACATTTTTATTTGAAAATACCAAGCAGTACTTGACTATTGAGAATGGAACACTAACAAAGCACCATCTGATCCCCAAAAAGATTAATTTGGAAGAAGTTAAGCGAATCAAAAAGTTTGCTGGTGATTTAACGTTAATATCGGACTCAACTCATTTAAAAATCAATACGGAGCTGATTGAGGAAAAGTCTCTTGCAAAACTCAATTATTTATTGGAAAATTTGGATATAAAACAAAAATAAACCGTTTGGTAACAATATATAAAAACAATGCTTAAACCTGTCTCAATTCGAAAGGTCGTGCTCGCTTGCCTAGCGGATTGTCCTGCGGAAAATTACGCTCACCCATTCGCACAGTTTTTATACGGGACGACAAAACAACTCATAACCCACAACCCATAACCGATAACTCATAACCGAGAACCGCTAATCGCCTCCTCGCAATGACGAAACAAAAAAAATTGTGTATTTGTGGCGAAAAACAACAAACCTCAAACAACAAACACCAGAGGCTACCAATACCGGATTTTCAGAAAATCATAACTCAAACTCATAACCCATAACCGATAACTCATAACCGAAAACCGCCAATCGCCTCCTTACAATGACGAAACAAAAAATATTCGGGTATTCGTGGCGAAAAACAACAAACCTCAAACAACAAACCTCAAACAATAAACACCAGAGGCTACCAATACCGGATTTTCAGAAAACCATAACTCAAACTCATAACTCACAACTCATAACCGATAACTGCTAATCGCCAATCGCCACTTCGCAATGACGTCACTAATTACTACACTCAAAACATTTCATTAATCCTGGACTTATTTTAATGTCTTCAGAGCCTTTAAGAGGTTTGTTTAGTAATTCTCTTTCGGTAATAATTCGGTGAAACTCTTTTGCATATTCCACTAAATTATCTCTACGGGATTTTATTTTTCCAGTGATCTCTTTGCTGCTTTGTTTAGCAATATTTTTTGGCCAAACTTTAAATGAATTGGCAATGGCTTCATCGGTTAATAGGTTCTGCAGATTTTTTGCTTCCGTAGTAAAGATTTTAACCGGGGTATTGGTAAGGAAATAAATATCGTTAGGATAAACCAACCCGGGCATATGCTCGATCTCTTTTTCAAAAGGTCTTACTTTTGGCTCAATATTTTTATTGGAAATGATCCCGGGAATTACACCGCCTAAATTAAAGAAAGCATTATCGCGATCTCCAGCCAAAGGTATAGCTTTAAAGTTTTTGTCTTCCTTTTGAACTACCCAACCCCATTGCTTGGTATGGCGGTCCCAATCGCCAATGAGCATATCGAATAAACGCGCTCTTACAAAGGCATTTTTATCTATGGAAACCTTTTTCGGATTTTCCTCTTTTAATTCTTGCAGGTTTTTGGTGTCTAAGATTTGATATACATTTTTATAGTCTGTCCAGTTCTCTTTGCCTTCGGTTTCGTATTCCAGCAGAAATAAACGATTTCCATATTTTTCATTGTATTGTTTTCCTAAAAACTCCTGTTTCGGCACAAAAACTACTTTGGGATGGGTGTGCAAAATTCCTGCTTTTTCAGAAAGAGATGCTGCCAGAATTGCGCCATAGGGATGCGAAGCCGAAATGGCGTCTATTACAATATTTTTAAGACCCAGGTTGCGAGCCCACTCTGGAACGTGGGTAGAGGGATCTTTGTTAACACTGCGTAGGGAATATAAAAATCCGTTTTTATCCTTTAAGCGAAGCGAGTGGGTTTGTGTGCCGCCACCTTCTTTTACGATCTTCATTCCCCCATACAGGCTGTCCAGAAAAAGTACCGGAACTTTTATCGGGCTGATCCAGGCTTCACGGTAATTCGCTCCCTGCATGATATTCTTAAGTTCATTTGCTTTGTATAAGCTACTGGCAGCAACTTCTACCGAATCATATCTTCGAAAATCTATGTTTTCCAGATCATCAAAATCCTGTATAGTGACCGTTTCAAATTCTTTATCTGTGCTGGAAACCGAAAAATATACCAGTGTTATAAACCCAATAATAAGTATAAAAACTAACCAAAGTAGTTTTTTCATTTTCTGTTATTTTAAATAGGTTTAAAAATACAGATTTATGAGTTATTCTAATGAGAAAAAAGGATTATACCTGTTGAGATTTTATTAGATAATCGTGATTATATAATCCTGGACTTGCTTTAAAATTGAAATTTTCCAGTGAATAGCAAAGGCTACTTTACCGGCAAACAAGCCAACAAAGAAATTTAGATATACAGATTTGAAATTACATTTACAGAAAAATTTTCCTGTAAACAGAAAAGCGCTTTAATAAGATTTTGTAAAAAGAAACGATAAGCCTAGCCTAAAACAATAGTTTTTAAGGCAAAATCCAGGAAGATAACAAGCATAAGGGCGGTAAAAATAATTCCAACTAATTTTAAGATATTAATACGATCTTTCATATTTTAAATATTGGTTATACATAGGTTTAAATAGAACATTCTGTAACCAAAGTAGGTTCTTTACAGAAATATAAACCTCTTTAAAATTGTGTTTTAATAGAACATTCTATTAAAATTAACTATAAATATAACTAAAATTAATTATTTTATCCAAATTAGATGTGAATCTTGTGGTTTTTTACACTGGATTGATGTGGTGTTTTTAGATGTTCTTTTCTTGTTCGAGTTTTAGTTCAATTTCTTCTAAAACCTTGTTGAGCTTATAAAAAGACTCCTCTTCAATTATATCTTTGTTGATTTTTATCTTCTTGCTTTTTGTTTCCAGGATATAACTTTTCTCAAGCTTTACAATAGTCTCAATTTCATTAAGTTTTACACTTTTTGGAAAGATAGAGTTTTTGGTTAGGTTATTCTTGTCTATGCTAAGGTATTGATGCTTCCTTTCATAATACCAAACGGCTAATTGTAGTAGGCCAAAAATAATCCAGCTAAAATAAATTAGCGAAAAATTGTTTAGGGGAACTAGAATAATTCCAATTGCTAAAAAGCCTATTCCAAAATAAAGTTGATAATTAAGCCTTTTCTTTTTATAATATATAATCACGGTTTAGGATATTTTTAAAGGTGAATTATTAAAATTTCTGTGGATAATTTAAACCTTCTCAACCACTAAAGTTTTGGATAGTTTATCATAAAGATTCTGTTTTTTATCATCCCAAAGCAACCAAATAAGAGGAATTAACAGGTAGCCCAATACATATTTAAGCATTTCTCTAATGGCACCTTCCTGCCCTTTATTTATATCTTTACCGGTTTCAGCAGAAATAACTTTTAGATCAAAAATACGATGGCCTAGATTTCCTGAGAAAATGGGATAGAAAATGGCGCCTACAATTAATCCCGTGACTGCTGAAATCGGGATGTCTATAAGCTCTAAATCCTGCTCCCAGTAATAGCTAAAAGATTTCCCAAATAGTAGGTAAATGCCAATTATTACAATTGTATATAATACCCCTTCTGTAATTGTGGCTGCCAGTCTTTTGCCTCTTGAGGCCAGTTTATAGCCGTGAACTTCTTCTTGTTTCATATATTATTATATAAATTACAAAGTAATTGTTACAGTTTTAAAAAAACAGCAAGCCAGACTTTGGAATAAAAATAAATTTAGTCCCAGGACGGTAGCTGCCAACTGTATTTTTTCTCAATAATAGAGATTTATACCGATAGGTGTGGCGATTGAGAGGCTTTCACCGCAATCGAAAACAGCTATCGACTTGATATGTTGTTGGCTTGCCACCAGGTCATTTACTTTTTATAGTAAGACTTTAAAAGGAATCGAGTAGGTAAATTATAATCATTATAATTTCGATGCCCCGGTAATTTTAGAAAAATAAATACTTTTTTGCAAGCTATGCCAAAGTTTCCCCAGTTTAAAAGTAAGCTACACTCAAATATTATTTTTTAGAATAAATGCTTTAGAGCAATTTATTGTCTTCATAATTGTTTTTGTAATAAGTGACCAAAAATAATAAAATGTTATACAAATAACTAAAATATAGAAATGGATCAATTAAAATAAATATCGATACAATTTTCCCAAACTTTGCCATTATGTTTTAAAAGGCTAAAGTTCTTAACCGAAAAGGAATCAGTGAATTTACGTGTTTTAAAATCTGCCCAGGCTTTGGGAAATTCTTTATAATGAAGATCGCGAGATGCGATGCTAATATGGGGGTGGATTTTAGAAAAAGTTTCGTGCTTTTTAAAGCTGAAATTTTTATGAAGAATTGCTTGTAAATCCTTGTGCAGGTTAATAAGTTCTTTATGGTCTTCAATATTTATAAAAATTACTTTTTGACTAAATCTTCCAAAATCTTTTAATTCCACCTGAAAATTGTTTTGGGTTTCGGCAAAACCCTGTAAAGCTTCTATGAGTTTTTCTTCTTCGGTTTCCGGAATCTTAAATGGAATTTGCAGCGTAATATGCGCCGGGAGTTTTAGTGCATGTTTTGCCTCATATTTTTCGGCAATCTCCAGCTTCAGCGATTTTATTCGCATACTTATTTCTTCCGGGAGTGTTATGGCTATAAAATACAGTGGCATTTCAGTTGAAATTGCGATTAAACCTGCTTTAATTTCCGAAGAAAATTTTAGAAAACACTTTAATTACCTGCAAAAACTCACACAGCTTTAAAACCGATTTTTTTCAGCAATAAAAACGCTTGTCTTATTACAATAATAGATAATCAAACCAAAGGTAAACAGCAGTAAATTTTGTGCCAGGCTGTTTACCATTAAATTTAAATCGTCTCCAGTGACTACTTTTATAAGTTTTCCAATTATGGAAAGTCCGGGGCCAATCATCATTATAATAGCCCAAAAGTGTATGGCCGTTTTTGCCAGTTTGTGCTTATTAAATAGTAGGTATAAAAGTGCTAATTCTATAACTACTGCAATTAGTCCCATGAGATTGCCGGTAACAACCATATAGGTGTTCCATATTAGTAAAAGAAAGATATAAGTAATTAGGAGCCAGTAAAACCACTTATTTTTGAAAACCGCTTCCACGAGGACTTATTTTGCAGCTTTTTTTGCTGGTACCTCTAAATCTATAATTTTTTGATGTCTTAATAAATCTTCAAAGCTTTCGCGTTCTCTAATTAAATGTGCTTTGCCGTTATACCATAATACTTCGGCAGGACGGTAGCGGGAATTAAAATTACTGGCCATAGAAAAAGAATAGGCGCCGGCATTGCTAAACGCCAAAATATCGCCTTCAGTAATTTCGGCAATCCTACGATTGTTTGCAAAAGTATCGGTTTCACAAATATAACCTACCACCGAGTAAAACCTGAATTTCCCATCGGGATTGGAAATATTGTGAATGTCGTGATGTGAGCCATAAAACATTGGGCGGATTAGATGATTAAAACCTGTGTCTACCCCGGCAAAAACGGTAGAAGTGGTTTGTTTTATCACGTTTACTTTAGTTAAAAACTTTCCTGCTTCACTAACCAAAAATTTTCCCGGTTCAAAAACAAGGGTTAACTCCCGGCCATATTCTTTACAGAAATTCTTAAAACGTTCGCTTAGTTTTTCTCCCAGTTCTTCTATATCAGTCTCAATGTCATTTTCGCGGTAAGGCACTTTAAATCCGCTTCCAAAATCAAGAAATTCAAGATTTTTAAAGTTTTTAGCCGAATCAAAAAGAATTTCAGAAGCACGCAGAAAAACTTCAATATCAAGAATATCACTTCCCGTGTGCATATGAATCCCATTTATGGTCATTCCTGTATTTTCAACTATGCGCAACAAAAGTGGCATTTGGTGAATAGAAATTCCAAACTTAGAATCTACGTGGCCTACCGAAATTTTAGAATTACCACCTGCTAAAATATGCGGATTTATACGTATACATACGGGAACCTCGGGGTGTTTGGCCCCAAATTGTTCTAAAATAGAAAGGTTATCTATGTTGATTTGTACACCCAGTCGTACCACCTGTTCAATCTCTTCCAGGGAAACCCCGTTTGGAGTGTAAATAATATCTTTTGGCGTAACCCCCGCTTCCAATGCAAGCCTAACCTCTTGTATAGAAACGGTATCCATACCGCTCCCCAGGGAGTTTAGATATTTTAAGATAGAAATATTAGAAAGAGCCTTCACTGCATAGTGAATACGTAAATCTTTAATTTCTGAAAATGCACTTTTTAGTCGGTTGTACTGAAAAGCAATCTTTTCAGCATCATACACATATACGGGGCTTCCAAATTCCCGGGCAACAGCTAGTAAATCTTGATTAGTCATAACAGCTAAAAAATTAGTTGGCAAAAAAGAGGAGAAATTTCAACTTCCACAAACACAAGCTCCAAAAATAACGAATTCTTTGAAATTGTTAAGATTATAGAAAAACATCTTTTATGGCTCTTAGCTCACTGCAGCTAGTTCAATTTTTCTTTTTCTTCTAATAAGAATAATAACTATAGCAATAAAAACTCCCATTCCTGCCATCACAGCTCCTACTAAAGAAGCAGCGGTGAAACTATATCCAAAAGCAATGGGGAGACCGGCAAAATAAGCTCCCGAAGCGTTTCCCATATTAAAAGCGCTTTGGTTCATAGAAGATCCAAGGCTTTCTGAACCTTTAGCCGAGTTGATCATAACCATTTGTATAGGCGTAGAAAGGCAAAAAGCGATCGTAGCAATAAGGAATGTCATTACTAAAATTGCGATTTGATTTTCGGCTACGTAGGCATTGGTAATTAATGCTAAAGCCATTAGAACCATGCTCATCAATACTGCGTAAATAGGAGAAAATCTTTCGGCGAGTTTGGCGCCAATAAGGTTACCTATTACCATGCCCAATCCTGCTAAAATCATAACATAGCTTACAATTCCTTCTGGATGGCCGGCCACTTTGGTAAGTAATGGCGCAATATAACTATACCAGGCAAAAAAGCCCCCGGTGCCAATAGTAGTAAGTAAAATAACCATCCATAGTTCACCGCGTTTTAGTACTTTAAGGTCTTTTTTTATTCCTTCAGAAGAAGATTTTGGTAATTCGGGCATCCATAATTTTATACTGGTAATAGCCATTAAGCCTACTACACCAACCAACATAAAGGAAAGGTTCCAACTAAAGTTTTGTCCCAAATAAGTGCCCAGGGGGACCCCAATAACATTCGCCATGGTTAAGCCCGTAAACATGGTAGCAATTGCCCTGGCAGCTTTGCCCGGTCTGGCCAATTGCCCGGCAACTACAGCACCAATTCCAAAGAATGCACCGTGGGGTAGACCAGATAAAAACCGGGAAACCAATAAAAGCTCATAAGAATTTGCAAAAGCCGAAAGCGAGTTAAATAGGGTAAACCACAGCATAAGAAGAAATAGGGTTTTATGTGCCGGCCATTTACTTCCAAAAGCGGTTAATAAAGGGGCGCCAATTACGACACCCAAAGCATAGGCTGAAATAAAATGCCCTGCCTGCGGAATACTAATATCTAATGCCGAAGCTACTTCCGGGAGGATTCCCATTATTACAAATTCTGTCATTCCAATACCAAAACCTCCAATGGCCAGGGCAAAAAGTGCTTTATTCATTTCTAGTTTCAGATTTTAACAAGCGGCAAAAGTAATGGGAGTAGTGCTAATAAAATATAAAATCACGCAAAATCTACGATAAGCTTATAGTGCTTACATACCAGTAATAGCTTGCTTTTTTAAAATGACTTCCTTAATAAAAAGCTAAATTTTACAGGATAAATGAAATTCTGTAGCTCGGGTTACCAACTTGAAATTCAAAACTTTCTTCAATTAGATAGCTTGTGAGCTCGTTGCGAGCGAGTTTAGCCGAAAAATAGATTATAGAAGAGTATGGGATATCCTAAAAAAGATTGGTACAATAGCTATACATTTGTTACTTTTGCTAACCATAAAAAATACTGAAGAAATAGCTGATTATGAACATACACGAATATCAAGGAAAGGAAATTTTAAGCAGTTTTGGCGTACGTATTCAACGTGGCCTGGTTGCGCATAATGCAAAAGAGGCTGTAGACGCTGCTAAGGAGTTAACCGAACAAACCGGTACCGGGTGGCACGTTATTAAGGCTCAGGTACACGCAGGTGGCCGTGGAAAAGGTGGAGGTGTAAAACTAGCCAAGAACCTAAAGGAAGTTGAAGAAGTTGCAGGAGACATTATTGGGATGAACCTGGTAACGCCGCAAACTTCTGCCGAGGGTAAAAAAGTACATCAGGTTTTAATTGCCGAAGATGTGTATTATCCAGGAGATAGCGAACCCGAAGAATATTATATGTCTGTATTGCTTAACCGTGCCACAGGACGTAACATGATTATGTATTCTACCGAAGGAGGAGTGGATATTGAAACTGTAGCCGAAGAAACTCCGCATTTGATTTTTACCGAAGAGATAGATCCTGCTACCGGATTAATGCCTTTTCAGGCTAGAAGAATAGCTTTTAACCTTAAGTTAAGCGGTGCTGCTTTTAAAGAGATGACCAAATTTGTGATGTCGCTTTACAAAGCATTTGAAAAATCTGATTCTTCACTTTTTGAAATCAACCCGGTTTTAAAAACAAGTGATGATAAAATTCTTGCAGTAGATGCAAAAGTAACCCTTGATGATAACGCGCTTTTCCGTCATAAAGACTATGCTGAAATGCGTGACATTCGTGAGGAAAATCAAACTGAAGTTGAAGCCAAAGAAGTTGGACTTAACTATGTAGACCTTGATGGTAATGTGGGCTGTATGGTAAATGGCGCCGGACTTGCCATGGCTACTATGGACCTTATTAAACAAGCGGGAGGAGAGCCGGCAAACTTCCTTGACGTTGGTGGTACAGCTGATGCGAAAAGAGTAGAAGAAGCTTTTCGTTTAATCTTAAAAGATGAGAAAGTAGAAGCTATCCTGGTAAATATCTTTGGAGGTATAGTTCGTTGTGACCGTGTGGCACAGGGAATTGTAGATGCATATAAGAATATGGGAGACGCGGTTAACGTGCCAATTATTGTACGTTTACAGGGTACCAATGCTGATATTGCCAAGAAATTAATTGACGATAGCGGATTTAAGATCCACTCGGCAGTGCAATTCCAGGAAGCAGCAGATAAAGTACAGGAAGTACTTAAATAATATATTTTTCAGGATTAGTTATCCTGATTAAATAAGGACTGTCTAAAGTTTGATTTTGACTGTCTGAGAAGTTTTACAATTCGTCATTCTGTCCCGAAAGCTTTCGGGACTATTTCAGAATCTAAGTTGATAAGAATTTTTAGAGGCTGAAATAGGTTTAGCTTGACGTATAAGAAAGTTTTTCCGGATAGTTATAACATATCAAACCTTAGACAGTTTTTTTTATGCCTAATTTTTATTTGTTAAAGTGTGTTAAAAATAATATAAGCCTGTAACATATAGAGTTTTAAGTTGGTCTTTAATATGTATAACCTTAAAATTTTATATTATGAAAACTTTAAAATTCGTATTATGTGCTTTAGCCATTAGCGCCGGAACTTTACTTCACGCTGCTCCTGAAAAATCAACTGAAACTTCTGTAGCTTTTAATAAGGAGATTCAGCAATTATTAAAAAATATTGATCTTGAAGTAAGTGAAGATGTGGAGGCTTATTTAATAGTTAGATTTAACTGTAAAAATGAAATGGAGGTGCTTTATGTAGGATCAAAAAACGCTGAGGCCCGTAAGAAAATCAAAAAATGTTTAAATAATAAAGAGATAAAAACTGTTTTAGATCCATCTGTAGAAAATTATAAGCTTCCTATAAGGCTGAAAGCTTAAAAGTTGCTTCAATCAAAAAATGAAAAAGAATAAAAAAACCCGGCTCATCACCGGGTTTTCGTTTTTTAGAATTTCTATTTTTCTTTGTCTGGATACCAATCCAACATTTCTACTTCAATTTCCGGGTTTCCTTTGTTCACCAGGGTTTTAAACTTTTCTATATCAGCAAAACCATCTTTACCTCTAAAATGATAAGGAATTACCTTTTTTGGGGCAAAAGCCAGCACTCCATCGGCGGCAGCTTCTACCGTCATGGTATAAGGTAAATTCATAGGAATTAAAGCCAAATCTATATTTTCCAGGTTTCGCATTTCAGGAATATCTTCGGTATCTCCGGCTATATAAAGCCGCTTACCATTCTTTTCCAGCACATATCCATTACCGCGCCCTTTGGTATGAAAAGCCTCAGGGTCTTCCGGTAAGTTATACATGGGAATGGCTTCAATATTAAAGTCCATCACTTTTGTGTTAGCTCCATTTTTCAAAGTCTCCAAAATTGTATCTAATTCCTTAGGTAGGTTTTCTTTTACAGCCTTTGGTACAATAACAGGAATCTCTTTAAGATTTAGAGCTTGCAAAGTCTCAGCACTCATATGGTCTCCGTGAATATCGGTTATAAGAATGAAATCTGGCTTTTCCATTCCTTTAAATGCCTCAGCACCTCCTACAGGGTCTATATAAAAAGTCGCGTCGCCCCAATTTATTACGGCAGTAGCGTGAGAGATGGGGGTAATGTTTATAGATGCTGTTTCCTCTTCATCTTGTTGCTGACTTATTTTAGAGGAATTTTCTGTTTCTGCTAAGGGGTTTTCGTCTTTTTTACCTTCATTTTTACAGCCGGAAAATAAAATTCCAAAGCTAATTAGTGTTAGTAAGTATTTCATATTTAGTTGTTTTCTATTAAAAATAAGGAACGACGACCAAAATAGCTTAAGATTTGTAAAACTTTAAGAAAGGTTCAGGCGCATTTTAATGTCTCCACGAGAATAGGGGTTGTTTTCTCCCATGGGAATTTCTTTAAATCCATATTTCTCATAAATATAGATTGCGTTTTCAAGCTTTCGGTTTGAAAATATAATAAGCTGATCCCAATTTTGTTTGGCTGCAAACTCTAAGGTATGCTCCATTAATTTCTGCCCTATTTTCTTTCCCTGGTGTTCAGGGCTAATTGCCATTTTAGTAAGCTCAAAAATTCCTTCCTCAATTTTCATAAGGGCCACACAGCCAATTATTTTTCCTTCTTCTTTTACTAAAAAAATTGTACCCCCTGGGTCTATAATGTGTTTTTGTGGATTTCCTAATACTTCTTGATCCTGAGGCTCTACCCAAAAATATTCTTCTAACCAGGCAATATTTAGAGCTTTAAAATCAGTAGCGTAAACTGGACTGTATGCGATTATTTTCATTTTTAAATTACATTTTTTATTTGGGCAGGGGTTAATTGTTTGTTTTCTCTATAAAGTCGGTAACAAAATATGATAGGGCTTTTCCTACTTGTGCCGGATTATGGGATCCAGGAGCAGCTTCACAAATGTGTAAATACTTGCAATTTTTTTCTTTAGAACTAAGTTGAAGAAAACTTCTAAGCGTATTTAGATCGAAGCCTGAAGGCGATTGTGCACTGCTTGGGAAGTTTATAATTGCATCGCAATCTACTTCTAAACCAAAGGCATCTTTATTTATAAACTCCAGCTGAGAACTAAAGGCTCTTAATATTTTCTGGCGGGATTGCGAAATAAGATCGTCAAAAAGACAAAATTTAATATGGGAGTTTGCTTTTAACTCGTTAAAAATATATTGAGGTGTATAGTTTTTATGTAAACCAAAAATTGCATATTTCTGCAGGAATCCATTGTGTTTGGCAAAGCTAAAACCGTTGCCACTATGTCTATGCTCTAATTTTCTAAGATCGGTATGTGCGTCTATGTTTAAAACATTAATCGGGTTTTTTAGAGCCCTGGAAGTGCCTTTTATATTTCCAAAAGCGTTGTTGTGGCCACCCCCTATAATTATGGGAGTTTTACCTGCAGCAACTATTTTTTCTACAAGCAAGCTTACTTTTTTATCTATTTCTGATACGAGGTCACCAAGTTTCACAAAATAATTAGGATCACTAGCATCTATATTGGCTGCTTTTTGCATTTCGCCTTTACACTCAATTTCACCAAGGAGTAAAATATTCTTAGCATTGGTAAAAACATTCTCCTGTATATTCAAAAAAGAACTTAAAAAAACTTCCCAGGCTTTGGAAGCACCGGGTTTTCCGTAATTAGCCCTAATCCCAATATCTTCCGGAATCCCAACAAGCACAAACTTAGCTTTGCTGTTTGTAATTTCTTCCAGATTTTCAATAAAAGCGATTTTTTCGCCTAAGCGCGTCTCGCCTTCTCTTCTGGAAATTAACTTTTCTATGGTTTTGTAAGCGTATAATTTCAAAACTTCCATTAGCCTACAATTTTCCCGTTAATAAAAACCGATTCTATAGCATTAGTGCCAAAGGCATAGGGCAGATAGGTATAAGACGGAATTTCTTTAGTAAGTATAAAATTGGCTTTTTTGCCCCTGGTAATGCTTCCGTGGGTTTTGCTGAGGTCCATTGCGTAAGCACCGTTTATAGTAGCTGCATTTATGGCCTCTTCGGGGGTCATTTTCATTTTTATGCATGCCAGGGAAACTACCAGGTTCATATTTCCGCTTGGGGTGCTTCCCGGATTAAAATCGCTTGCAAGTGCTAATGGCAATCCTGCATCCAGCATTTTACGCGCCGGGGTGTAGGGAATACTAAGAAATAATGAGCAAGAGGGAAGCGCAACCGGCATAGTATCAGTTCCTTTTAAACTTTCAATATCTTCAGGTCGCATTACCTCTAAATGGTCTACACTTAAAGCATCATACTCAATACCCGCCTGAATACCACCAATAGCATGAAATTGATTGACATGTATTTTGGGTTTTAAGCTAAATTTTTTCGCTGCTGAAAGTAGTTTATGTGTATCATCAACGCTGAAATATCCTTTTTCACAAAAAATATCTATATATTCTACCAGGTTTTCTTTGGCAACTTTTGGTAAGATTTTTTCAATTACCAGGTCCATATAAGCATCCGGGTTTTCTTTGTATTCCCTTGGGATAGCGTGTGCACCCAAAAATGTTGCTTTAATTGGAAGGGCGTAATTTTCCTGAAGCTTTTTTATTACCCGAAGCATTTTTAGCTCACCTTCTTCGGTTAATCCGTAACCCGATTTAATTTCAACCGCACCGGTACCCAGTTTTATTACTTCTTCCAGCCTTTTAGCAGATTGCCGGTAGACTTCTTCTTCTGAAGTTTCCTGTAGGGTTTTGGCAGAGTTTAAAATCCCGCCACCGCGATTAGCTATTTCTTCGTATGAAAGTCCGTTAATACGGTCTGCGAATTCCTGCTCCCTATTGCCGGCATAGACGATATGCGTGTGAGAATCGCACCATCCGGGCAGGATTATCTTTCCTTTGGCATCAATAGTTTTATCTACTTCAAGTTTAGGTAGTGAAGACATTTCACCATAATTGGCAATCGTATCATTTTCAATAAGCAACCAGGCATTTTTAATAGTTGGCAACTCTTTCATTTCGGCACCAGATAATTTGGTAATGTTGTCTTCCCTTATTTGAAGAAGTTCTTTTATGTTGATAAATAATTGTTTCATTGTGGTTTGTTTTTGTGTAGGTTTTATGCCGATTTTCGGCCTTAAACAAATATAAAAACTAAGCCGGGAAAACCGACTTTTAACTACAAACAAAAAAGCTTACAGAAAAATCTTTTTTAATTATAAAAGCGTTTTTAATTTCTTAGTTGACACAAGTAAAAATACTTGTCGAAAAAAAAATCGTCACCTTAAATTAAATCAGGGTGACGAATTATAAAAGTATACTAACGGTTAGTATATGGCAAGTAGGGCAGTAGAAAGCGATAAACTTTCAAGTTTGCACTGAGCCAAAACGTTGTATTTTGTTTTTAATTTATTCATTCTTAAAAGCCAAATCAACGATTTGGCGGTGTTTGTTAAGAGCACTGAACTTGCGTAAACCACCGAAAGCCCTATTTGCTATATACAGTGTTGTGTGCTGCCTTTTATTCATTTTTTCGAGCTATGTAAAACCCGTAACTGTAATAATCCTTGAATTTTTGATACAAGTCGATTTCAGCTTGATTATCTTCAACTACTTTTCTTGCAAGTTCTGAATTGTTGTGACGTTTCAGAAAGTTCTCAAATCTTGCTTGCATAGGCTTGTAATAGGTCTCAATCCAACTGTCTTGACTTAAATAAAAATACCCAACAAGGGAATAACCATTATTTTCCAATTGTTTGATTTTGTTTGAAGCAACATTGATTTCTGGATATTCAGATTTCCAAAATTCTTCAATTTCTTTTGGTCGAGTTTGGGTTATCCAAGTGATTTCACTTACAGCCAAATAGCCACCGACTTTCAAATAGTCCTTCCATTTTTTAAGTCCGTTTTCAAATCCAATGTTGTAAATCGCTCCTTCGGACCAAATGAGGTCAAATTCGCCTTCGGTAAATGGCAAATCGTCCATTGATTTTTCAAGCGTTAAGATTTTGTCTGTCAATCCTAAATTTTGAGATTTTTGGTTGAGTTCATTTAAAAACTCTGGAAACAAGTCAACTGCGGTTATTTGTCCGTTTAAGTTTTTGGCAAGTGAAATCGTCTGTCCACCTGAACCACAACCAATATCAGCCACTTTCAATTTTTGGTCAGACGGTAAATTCAAAATTTCAAGTGCTTTCAGCGTGTCGTTTTCGCTTCCTGGTCCTTGTCTCTCGGAATTTTTATGTAAGTCAATTATTAGTTCTAATTCTGTCACTTGTTCGTTTTTTTAGGTTGCACACAACTCGGGTTAAGCCCAAGAGACATTGCTTGGAAACAAATTTTAATTTTGAGCTAAGCCTTGGGCTATTATATCTTTTAGCGGTGCTAATAAAGTAATTTTTGATTCACACCTAATATAGAATTTGTTTTATAGCTTGCCCCGATTTCTATCGGAGATCTAAGTAGCATATTAGAAGCTGAAACCTACCGTACGTTTAGCCGGGCAGGTTTCAGCTTGATGCTACTAAAACTTTTGGAAACTCTAATTTTTTAGGGATTTCATATCTATTACGAAGCGATATTTAACATCAGATTTTACAACTCTGTCAAAAGCTTCATTTATATTTTGCATATCAATCATTTCAATATCTGAAACAATATTATGTTTCCCACAAAAATCCAGCATTTCCTGTGTTTCTTTAATTCCGCCAATTACCGAACCGGCAATACGTTTTCGCCCGGTAATTAATCCGCCTCCATGCACCGGGTCTAGCGGTTCAATGGCTCCTACCAGTACCATGGTGGCATCTCGTTTTAACAAAGCTACATAAGGATTCATATCATGACCAACCGGAACGGTATTCAACAGAAAATCGAAAGTACCGGCCTGTTTTTTCATGTCTTCTTCGTTTTTAGAGATCAGTACTTCATCGGCACCCAATTTTTTGGCGTCTTCAGATTTTGAAGGAGAAGTAGTAATCATAACTACGTGTGCTCCCATGGCATGGGCAAATTTTACTCCCATATGCCCAAGTCCGCCTAAGCCTATTACACCAACTTTATCTCCTTTTTTTACATTCCAATGCCGTAATGGAGAATAAGTAGTAATACCTGCACAAAGTAATGGGGCAGCAGCTTTAGCGTCTATATTTTCCGGTACTTTAAGTACAAATTCTTTATCCACTACAATTTGTTCGGCGTAACCTCCAAAGGTATGTCCTCCCAAATGTTTGTCTTTGCTATTGTAAGTTAAAGTAGCCCCGTTTTCACAAAATTGTTCCAGGTCTTCCTTACAGGAATCACATTCCTGGCAGGAATCTACCATACAACCAACCCCTACAAGGTCTCCCTCTTTAAAGTTGTTTACGTTTTCTCCAACCTGGGTAACACGGCCTATAATTTCGTGCCCGGGTACTACAGGGTATACAGAATTTTTCCAGTCGTTTCTAACCTGGTGTATATCACTATGGCAAACCCCACAGTAGTCTATTTCAATCTTTACATCGTTGGGGGTTATTTCCCTGCGCTCAATATCTAAGGCTTCTAAATTGGCATCGCTGGCTTGCGCACCAAATGCTTTTACTTTACTCATAATCATTCAATTTTTCTTAAAGATAAAGAATTGATGGCGCAATTATTAATAGGATAATTGCTTTAACTTTATTTAACTTTTGTTTTAAAAAATAATTCTTTCAACACAGGAAACAGCTTTAAAACCCGAAGTATTTAGATTATTTATTTTTACATTAGGGCGAATTTTGAATGTATTATAAATGACAAAGAAAAATCCGGGATTAAATACCATTTGTACCCATATTGGAGAATTGGAAGACAAGCAGTTTAAGGGTGCAGTTTCGCCCTTATATATGGCTACTTCTTATGCTTTTGAAGATGTAGAGGTAAAACGTTACCCGCGTTATTTTAACACGCCAAATCAGGTAGCTTTAGCTCAAAAAATGGCAGCTTTAGAGCACGCTGAAGCCGCTTTGATCTTTGGTAGCGGTATGGCTGCAGTAAGTACCGCTCTTTTGGCTTTTGCACAAAAGGGAGACCACGTGGTGTTTCAAAATACGCTTTACGGGGGAACCAGTAATTTAGTGACAGAAGAGTTTGAGAAATTCGGGATGGAATATTCTTTTACAAAAGACGCTACACCTGAATCTTTTGAAGCTGAAATAAAAGAGAATACCAGGGTGATTTATATTGAGACACCTTCAAATCCCTTACTTACCGTAACCGATATAAAAGCAATTGCCGAAATTGCTAAAAAACATAACCTGGTAAGTATGATAGATAATACTTTTGCTTCGCCGGTAAACCAGAACCCTATAGATTTTGGGATAGATATTGTTTTGCATTCGGCTACAAAATATATGGGTGGCCATAGCGATATTCTTGCGGGAACTGCCATAGGTTCAGAAAAGCATATAGACAGGGTTTTTCAATTGGCTAAGAATTTTGGCGGAAGTTTAAGTGATTTTACGGTTTGGATGTTAGAAAGAAGCTTAAAAACCATGGGCTTGCGCGTGCGTGCGCAAAATGAAAATGCGCTTGAATTAGCTAAGTTTCTTGAAGAGCATAAGGATATTTCCAGGGTTTATTATCCGGGATTAGCATCGCATCCAGATCATAACCTTGCTAAAGCCCAAATGAAAGGTTTTGGAGGGATGATGTCTTTTGAATTACGCGAAGGTTTGGATTATGATCTTTTTCAGAAAAAATTAAAACTTATAAAATCTTCTATGAGCCTTGCGGGTGTAGAATCAACTATACTTTTACCAGCAAAAACATCACACGGGTTGCTTTCTCCTGAAGAACGGGAAGCCCAGGGAATCAAAGATGGCTTAATGCGATTTTCTGTGGGAATAGAGGAGAAGGAAGATTTAATAGAAGACCTGGGACAGGCTTTAAAGGAAATACAAGCTTAGAAATACGAGATGTAAAGTTTGAAAGATTAACTTAAAATTAGATTTCCGCGGCAGCGGAAATGACAAAGTAAATATTATGAAATTAGATATATTGGCTATAGGTGCGCATCCAGATGATGTAGAGCTAAGTTGCGCCGGTACTATAGCAAAAGAAGTAGATAGAGGAAAGAAAGTAGGAATTTTAGATCTTACCCGTGGCGAGTTGGGCACCCGGGGCACAGCTGAGACCAGAGACCAGGAAGCTAAAAATGCGGCTAAAATTTTAGGCGTTTCTGTTCGGGAAAACCTTGAATTTAGTGATGCTTTTTTTATGAATAACGCTGCACATCAGCTGGAAATAATAAAAATATTAAGAAAATATCGTCCGGAAATTGTGTTGTGTAATGCGATAGATGATAGGCATATAGATCATGGAAAAGGAGCAAAACTAACCAGTGATGCGTGTTTTTTAAGCGGACTTCGTAAAATTGAAACCATATATGAGGGAGAAAGCCAGCAAGAATGGCGGCCAAAGCATGTATATCATTATATTCAATGGAAAAATCTAAAGCCCGATGTAGTAGTTGATATTTCGGGATATATCGATAGAAAGATGGCGTCGGTAAAAGCCTACAGAACCCAGTTTTACGATGAGGATTCCAAGGAGCCCGAAACGCCAATTTCCAGTAGTAACTTTTTAGAAAGTATTACTTACAGGGCAAGAGACCTGGGAAGGCTTATTAATACCGAACACGCCGAAGGCTATACGGTAGAACGCTACCCTGCTGTAGATTCTATTTTCGATTTAATTTAAAAAATACTTTTTAGCTAAATTGTTCGTTTAAAGCTTTTTATAATTGTTGCTCAAAAATAAACTTGAATTTCAATTTAATATTGATTTTTTTCTTTGGGAAATTGCTAAAATAGCTTACATTTGCAACCGCAATTAAAATGGTGGTTGTAGCTCAGCTGGTTAGAGCGCCGGATTGTGGTTCCGGAGGTCGCCGGTTCGAAACCGGTCTTCCACCCTTTATTCAGCCCTTCGGAAACGAAGGGCTTTTTTATTTTTTAGAGTTGAGGTTTTGAATATTACGGTTGAGAAGCCTGTCCCGATTGGAGTTCCTGGAACGGAATATCGTGAAAACCGGTCTTCCTCCCTTTATTCAAGCTTTCAGGTTGCTGACCAGAAGCTTCGGGATTGTTTTAGCATTTTTTAAGCCTTGAATTCGATGAGCTTATATTCTGAAATTAATTCAGAATGCCGATTTCAAGTATTTATTTCCCGCCTAAGATTCTAAAATCCTATTAGCAATCCTTATTTTTGCCAAAATCAAAATTCTTATTTCATGAACTCCAGAGAAGCACAGCTAAAAGCATTTGATCGTTTATTAACTATTATGGACGAGCTTAGGGAGCAATGCCCCTGGGACAGGAAGCAAACCATGGAGTCGCTAAGGCACCTTACTATTGAGGAGACTTACGAGCTTGGAGATGCGATTTTGGATAAAGATCTGGAAGAAGTTAGAAAAGAATTGGGCGACCTGTTGCTTCACCTGGTTTTTTATGCGAAAATAGGTAGCGAAAGCGAGGATTTTGATATTGCCGATGTAGCTAATGGTATTTGTGACAAACTAATAGACCGTCATCCGCATATTTATGGAGATGTTAAAGTAACCGATGAAGCCGAAGTTAAAAAGAACTGGGAAAACCTAAAGTTGAAGGAAGGTAAAAAAAGTGTATTGGAAGGCGTACCACGTTCCCTGCCGGCTGTAGTAAAAGCCAGTAGAATTCAGGAGAAAGTTGCCGGGGTAGGATTTGATTGGGAAAAGCCCGAGCAGGTTTTTGAAAAACTTCAGGAAGAATTAGGGGAATTACAGCACGAGATAAATACAGCCAATAAGGATAAAATGGAAGCCGAATTTGGCGATGTGATGTTCTCTATGATAAATTATGCCAGGTTTCTTGGAATAAACCCCGAAAATGCCCTGGAACGAACCAATAAAAAGTTTATAAACCGATTTCAATATCTGGAAGAGAAAGCCAAAGAACAAAATAAAGCTTTAAAAGATATGAGCTTGGCTGAAATGGATGTCTTTTGGAACGAGGCCAAGTTGAAGTAATTCTTCTTCAGTTTTATTCTTATTTTGCTCTAAATTTTGAGAAATAACTATCAAGGGCTTTCTTGGTCTATTTACTAAAAACAATAGAATCAGCCCTAATTTCCAGGCCTGAAAAACCTAAATTCTCTTTTATCCACTTCAAACTTTTTTCAGTATAGAAAAAGACGTGCGTGGCGTCGTTTTTATAATACCAGTTATTAAAATCAATTTTATCTGAATAGAGAGCGGTTTTACAGTAGAGTTTTCCTCCCGGTTTTAAAAGAGATGCCAGTGTTTTAAATTCTTCTTTCGGTTTATAGAAATGCTCCATCACTTCACAGCATATTATAAAGTGATATTGTGACTTTAGAGCCTCTTTGTTGGGGTGAAAATACGGGTCGTATAAAGTAGTTTTATAGCCTGCTTTTTCTAATTGAATACTAATTACGGGGCCTGTTCCACAACCATAATCAAGGCCGTTATCCTCTGGAGAAAAATCCTGAAGAATACGGGAAGTTATAGGTTTAACAAAATCCTGGTAACCGGTGTTTTCTACATCATTGTTATGGGTAAGGTAGCGTGCCTCTTCTGCTTTTTTGGAAATATAATATTCAGGTAATAGTTGAATGCTCCCACAATGGGTGCATTCAACAAATTCCCTGTTTTTATCTGACCAAGATTTTTTAGTTGCTCCCTTACAAAGAAGACAATTCATAGCTGCCGTGCTTAGTAGAGTGATTTGATTTTACGCAGCTTTTCTTTCCAAATCTCAAGCTGTTCTTTTTGGGCGGCTATATTTTTATGAACATCCTGTACCAGCGGGTTATCTTCATCTACATTAGAGAAAAACTGTAAGTTATTCTCCAACTGTCTAATTTCAGCCTTTGTTTCTTCTATTTTCTTAGTTAGGAAATAATGTTCGTTACGAAGTTTTTTATCGTCATCGGCATCGTTTAAAGCCTGTACCTTATTTTCATATTTAAGCATTTCGGCCTTGGTATGATCTACATCAAGCTTATTGAAAAGTTGATCTAAAGCCTTATTGAATTTTCCTTCAATAAAACGCTTGTTATAAGGTACTGATCCTAAATTTTTCCAGTCTTCGATAAACTGTTTTATTTTAGGCAGGTCTTCTTTTTTATCGCCACTAAGTTCAAAAGATTTAACCTGTTCCAGGAGGTCTTTTTTCTTGTCGAAAGCTTCAAATTCTTCTTTGTTCTCTTCTTTGCGCGTTTCGTGCAGGCGTTCAAAATAGTGATTACAGGCTGCTTTAAACTGTTTCCAAACCTTATCGCTATCTTTTCTTGGAACATGGCCTATTTTCTTCCAATCTGCCTGTATTTTTTTCATTAAAGGCGTCACGGTTTTAAAATCCTCACTATCCTTGTTGTCTTCAGCAATTTGAATAAGCTCTTTTTTCTTCTCGAGATTATCGTATTGTTGCTTTTTAAGGTTCTTATAGAAAGCATTTTTATTACGGTTAAATCGGCGAACACTTTGTTTAAAATCAGTCCAGGTTTCTTCATTCTTATTGCGTGGAACCTTACCTGCATTAAAGAACGCTTCCCTTAGTGCTTCAATCTCTTTAATCTTCTGTTGCCACTTGTTATGGCCTTTATATTCTTCAGCTGCAATTGCTTTTATCTTTTCGATAATAGCCTGCTTGGCTTTCCAGTTTTCTTCGTAACGCTCATCTAAGGTATTAAAATACTCCTGGCGTTTATCGTGGATTTGCTTGGTAGCATTGCTAAATCGGTTCCAGATATCTTCCCGAAATTCTTTGGCAACAGGTCCAAGTTCTTCTTTCCACATTTTATGAAGCATTTGCAGCTCCCTAAACGCACGGTTTATGTCATTTTCCTGTGCTAATTCCTCAGCGCGGTCAATAACCTTTAATTTTTGATCTAAATTGTGTTTAAAATCCAGATCCCTAAACTCGCGGTTTAAATGAAGAAAATCATAAAAATTCTCTACATGATGGTGATAAGTGTTCCAAACATCGTTGTATTTTTCTCTTGGAATTGGTCCCGCAACGCGCCAGCTGTCCTGAAGATCTTTAAAATGCTTGTAGGTGGTATTTATATTTTCTTCCACATCTATAAGCCCCTTTAACTCTTCAATAATTTCCAGGCGTTTGGAAAGATTTTTATTAAGGTCTTGTTTAAGTTGCTTATAATAATTATTGCGTTTCTCCCTATAATCAAAATAAAGGGAATTGAAACGCTTTTTAAGTGGGGTAGAGTAGTGGAAGTCTATAATATTACCGCCATCGGCAAGAAATTCTTCTTTCTTCTCCTCTTCCTCTTCATTAAACTTGGCATTAAATTCGGCACGAATTTCAATAACGTGATCTTTAATGGCCTGTACCTTTTCATTTTTAAGCAAAGTTTCAAATTCATCTACCAATTGCTCTTTGCTCATCGCATGGTAATCTTTCTTCGGAATATTGTGCCGTTCTGCCTTAGATTCATCTTCACTATCTTCGGCAACCGAGTTATCTATATGTTCCTGATGGTGTTTAGAGTCTCTTTCTTCCTCTTCAGAAGTTTTTTCATGATCATCATTATCATCTTCAAGAGTCTTATTTTCTACTTCAGATTCAGACTGATTTTCTTCTTGCGGCCGGGTTTGTTTTCGGCTTTCCTCCAGAATAGCATCATTATCATCATCTTCTTCGCTATTGGCTTTATTTTCTTCTGAAGTGTTCTTTTTATCACTGGCTTCTGCAATCATGGCATCTTCCAGTTTATCGTCTTCAGTTTTGATTTCAGAAGCAGTTTCTGCAGGTTCAACCACCGTATTATCTGTGGGCTTGGTTGTTTCGTTTTCAGACTTTTCAGAAAATGATTGTTCTGCTACATTTTCATCCCGGTTTTCTACCTGTTGCTTTTCGTTATTCCGAGTTTTTTCAGAATTTTTGGCAGCTTCATTAGAAAACTCCTCTTTATTTTTATCATCTTCTTGCTGAGACATATCTTTCAATGTTAAGGTTCTTGTAAATTAATTAGGCTGAAAGATAGTAACTCCAACAAAATTGGGCAAACAATTCGCTTTTTTTGTAAGATTTAAAATAAAAAAAAGGGCTTTATTTATTCCAAATGCGCCAGGCACTTTCAGCTTGTAATTCAAGCATTTCCAATCCGTTTTTAATTTTGGCTCCCTGTTCTTTTGCCAGGACCAGGAGTTGGGTGGTTTCGGGGTTGTAAATAAGGTCGTAAACCAGGTGTTTGTTGGTTAAATGCTCAATGGGGAATTTGGGATATTTTTCTACGTTGGGGAAGGTACCTACAGGAGTAGTGTTAATAATAATGTTGTGGTCATTAACTATTTCCTGTGAAAGATCCTGATAGCTTAATTTTAGCTCTCCCGAAGTTCTTGAAACAAATTTATAGGCAATTCCCATTTTTTTAAAGGCATATGCTATGGCTTTTGAAGCTCCACCGGTTCCCAGGATAAGGGCTTTTTTATGATGAGGTTTTAGCAAGGGTTTTATAGATTCAGAAAAGCCTATATAGTCTGTATTGTAGCCAATAAGTTTATTGCCATTTATTTTTATGGTATTTACTGCGCCAATTTCTTCAGCCTCAGGAGCCAGATCGTCCAAAAAATTAATGATTTCTTCTTTGTAAGGAATGGTGACATTCAGGCCTTGTAGGTTTGGTGTCTCTTTTATAACATCCCGAAATTGGTTTATATTTTGTAAATCGAAATTAAGATACTCGGCATCAATATTTTCTTTTTTAAATTTTTTGCTGAAATAAGTTCGGGAAAATGAGTAACTAATATTTTTACCTAATAAGCCAAAAGTTTTCATTTGATTGCGGGTTTTTGGTTTTTCTTTTCGTACCAGGCGAGTCCTAATACAATGAGTATTCCTATTAAGATAAAGAAAATTGCCAACCAGGTTTCAGCTGAAGAAAAAGTTGGAAAATAGCGGTCGTAATAATCTATTACCCCATTCCCCTGGCTATCCAGAATTATTTCCCCTTCTTTATCTAACTTAAAAATTTTTTCTTTCCATGGCCAAACCACTCCAAGTGATCCTGTAATAAAGCCAATTATGGCGGCAAAAGTATCTTTTTTATAATGTTTTAAAACAAAGCCAAGAACATGCGAGAGTGTTACCAGGCCGGCCAGAGAGCCTGCGCCAAATACCAGGAGTACTTCTAAAAGCCTTATTCTTTCCAGATCTTGTGTAAAGCTAAAATCAAGTAAAATTAGTTCAGACAGGGTGTCGTAAAGGGCATTTACCGAGTCTACGAGCAGTAATACATAATTTCCAAATAGAATAAGAATAAAAGATCCCGAAAGTCCCGGCAGCGTCATTCCCGATACGCCTACCATACCGCAAAAAAATACAAACCAAAGATTGTCGTTTTCTTTTGCAGGTTCAAGGAAACTAATGGCTACCCCGGCCAGTATTCCCAGGAAAACAAATATTAGGGAGCGTTTGCTCCATTCGTCAAAATCTTTACTTATGTAATATATAGAGCCTATAATCATGCCGAAGAATGAAGCCCAAACATATAATTCGTAATGAAGAATTAGGTAATCCAGTAATTTTGAAACACTAAAATAGCTAATAAGCATTCCTAAAATAAGTAAGCTTAGGAATCTCCCGTTAGTATAATGAAACAGACTTCTAAATCGCCCATTTATAAGCAATATAAAAGCCTTGTAATTTATTTTTTGAAGTGAATAAATAAATTCTTCGTAAAACCCGGCCACAAAAGCCACAACACCTCCAGAAACACCGGGAACTTTATTAGCAGCTCCCATGGCCAGACCTTTAAGGACTAAAAGTACTTTATCTGTAAAGGTTCTAGTTTGTTGCATGGGTGTTTTCTGAGCTTTTTGCGGCAAAAGTTTCTAAGCCTAGAATTAAGAAAAATCCTGCGAGCATCAAAATAATAGCAACTAATGTTTGTGGTTCTCCATTAAAATTCCATGGTAAAACTGATGCTTCTTTAAGAACAACTTCTTTGTCTCCATACATTTCGGTTTGCAACACATGCTTCCAGGGCCATATTTTATTGAGAGAACCGGCAATAAACCCGGTTAATACGGCAAGTGTAAGACTACTATAATGTACAAAAAGCCATTTAAGGATCTTAGAGAAACTAAGTAACCCAACTACGGCTCCTATAGCAAAAATGCCCAGGGTTTGAAAATCGAAATCGTGTACAGCATCGGTAAGCTTTTTATAGGCCCCCAGTAAAACCAGGATAAATGCACCCGAAATACCGGGAAGTATCATAGCACATATTGCGATAGCTCCAGAGAAAAAGATGTATATGTTACTATCTTTTGCGGCCATAGGGGGCAGGGATACAATATAGAATGCAATGGCTGCACCAATAACCAGGGCCAGTGCTATTTTAAAATTCCATTTGGGAATTTGCTTGCCTACATACCAAATACTGGCAAATACAAGGCCGAAGAAAAAAGACCATATCATTATGGGATGATTTTCCAGCATATATTTCGCAGCCCTCATAAGAGAGAAAAAACTGATAAGGATTCCAGTAAAAAGTGCTAAAATAAAAGGGCCGTTAAGCTGTTGCCACATGGCTTTAAAACCTTTTTCTTTCCAGGTAGTGACCAATGAAAAATTTACACCGCTTATGGTAGAAATTAATTCTTCATAAATTCCGGTAATAAAAGCAATGGTTCCTCCAGAGACCCCGGGAACAACGTCTGCCGCACCCATTGCCATACCTTTTAAAGTTACAGGTAGATAATCTTTAAACCTTTTTCGCATGTGAACAAATTAAAATTCCGGCTCAAAGTTAGCAAAATAACTAAGAGAGATTTATAAAGGAATTTATAATTTGCTTTACACTTTTTCGGTTAAAAACATTTGGAAATAATTCTTCGATAACAATATAATACTCGGCATCTAATTTTAATCCTCTATTCAAATGAAAATAAGCTTTTTCACCTTCATTTTCACTAAAATATAATCCTGCCAAACGAAATTCAATCTCTGCGGTATTCGGATAAAATTCCACTGCCTGGTTTAGGTTTTTAATAGCGGTATCAAATTCTCCAAGATCTATTAAAATATCACAACGTCTAATCCAGGTCTCCAATTCATAGTTCCCCAGGTCTAAACTTTTTTTATAGCCTTTTTCTGCTTCTTCAAAAAACTTTAGACGATTATTGATTTTGGCGTAGCGTTTCCAATACAGCACATTGTCTTCGTCAATATTTATGGCTTTGTTGATGTAGTACAGGGCTTTCTGGAAATTTTTCTTTTTTATGTAAAAATCGGTGATGGCAATCCAACCTTTATCCAAAAGCGGATCTTCATGTACGCAATCTTTGTAATGTTTAAGCGCAAGCTCATTTAAGCCCAGTTTTTCGAAGCATTTTCCAATTCGTAAATAAGTAAAAGACGTAGGGTCGTCTAATTCTAAGGTTAATCGGTAATTTTCTATAGCTTCGTGATAGCGGCCTAGCTTCTCCAGTACTTTTCCTTTTTCCAGGTAAGCGCCAATAAAATACTCATCGCTTATTATCGCAAAATCGAAAGCCGATAATGCTTTTTCATAATTTTTTAAATCAAAATACTGTTTGCCTACCTGGTGCCAGGCTACTTCACAATACGGATTTTTGTCTAAATACATGTTTAGATATGCGATGGCTTCTTTTTTTTGATCCAGAAAATCAAAACAATACATTACATTGTATAAAGCCGAATAATCTTCTTCATCGGCTTCTAAGCATTTCATAAAACTAAACTTGGCATTTTCAAAGTCTTCAAGGAAGAGATATTCCATTCCAATTAAAGAGTAGATCTCTGCCGGGTCCAGGGTTATATCAAGTGCCATCTTTAACACCTGTATGGCTTTAGCGTGAAGGTCGCGTTTAGAGAGAATTTGTGCTTTTTGAATATAAACTTCTTCGTTAGAAGATTCTAGTTGCTGTAATTCGCTTAGCATAGACTCGGCTATATCCAGCTTATCTTCAAAAACAAGAATTTCAATCTTAAAGAGTTTTAAATTGGTAGAAGTTGGATGTTGCGCCAGGCCTAATTTAACAGCCTTTTTGGCCAGGGCAAATTTCCCGTTCTCTAAATAGTAATTGATAATATCTTCAAATTCGGCCGAATCAAAGAATAAAACATCATTTGTTTTAAGCATAGATTCAAAGCGTGAAAGTGAGAATTTGTTTTCGTCGTTATGGCTTAACTGCATACGTGGGTAATTACGGGATTTCTACTTGCTCACTAAGTGAGACTTAAAATATTTCAACACTTAAATTGAAATTGCCTGATCTTTTAAACTTAATATCTTGAGACGAGCCCAAAGACATTTCTTAAAAATAAAAATGATTATGTTTTAAAAAATCAAAAATCAATATTCTTGTTAACAAATTAATGAACAGTTTGTTGCTGTCTCATTATTTCATCCAATACGTCAATAATGATGCCACAGCCTTCTTTTATCTCCTCTTCCGAAATGGTAAGCGGCGGTGTTATTCTTACTGCCTTTTTTTCGAATAACAACCAGAAAAGTATAAGTTCTTTTTCCTTGCACTTTAAGATTAAATGATTTGTTATTTCTTCAGAATTAGTAATAATAGCAAGCATTAAGCCCATTCCCCTAACTTCTGAAATAAGCGGATGCACCAGTAATTTTCTAAAAAGTTTTTCTTTTTTTAGACTTTCTGCCATTAAGTCTGAACTGGTAATTTCCTTTAAAGTAGCTAAAGCTGAAGCAGCAATTACAGGATTTCCCCCAAAGGTTGTAATATGTCCCATTTTAGGGTTGTCTGAAAGGCTATCCATAATTTGGGCAGATGCGGCAAATGCACCAATGGGCATTCCGCCACCCATTCCTTTTCCTAAAGCAACAATATCGGGAACCATATCAAAATTTTCAAATCCAAAAAGTTTTCCGGTTCGTCCAAATCCAGGTTGAATTTCATCTAAAATCAATAAAGCACCTACTTGTTCACAGCGTTGTTTTATCTTTTTTAAATAATCGTTCTTTGGAAGAATAAATCCGGCACCTCCCTGTATACTTTCCAGAATTACAGCTGCGGTTTTCCTGGTTATTTTTTCCAGATCTTTTTCCTCATTAAACCGAATAAAAGAAATATCTCCCAAAAGCGGCCTAAAAGGCTTTTGGCGTTCTTCGTAATCCATTAAGCTAAGCGATCCCATAGTATTGCCGTGATAGGCCTGCTGGGCAGCTATAATTTCGGATCTTCCTGTATAACGGCGTGCTAGTTTTAAAGCGCCTTCTATAGCTTCTGTTCCAGAATTTGTGAGATAGGTTTTTTCAAGTGGTTTAGGGTAATATTTGGCCAGTAAGCTTGCTAATTCTACGGCAGGTTCCTGGGCGTATTCCCCGTAAACCATTACATGTAGGTATTTTTCAGCTTGTGTTTTAATGGCATGAACCACTTTGGGGTGGCAGTGGCCTAAACTACAAGCCGAAACACCGGCTACAAAATCCAGGTGTTTTTTTCCGTCAGTAGTAAAAATATAGGAGCCTTTTGCCGATGCTACCTCTAAACCTAAGGGATGTGGAGTAGTTTGCGCCTGGTACTTTAAAAAGTCTTTATTAATTGCCTTCGTCATCTTCAGCTTCGTTCTTGTTGTCTTTTTGTGAGTTTTCTGGCTTTATCAAAGGTGTTGGTACTTTCTTTGAAATGCTATCTTTAACTGTCTTTTTTGCTTCTTCGGACTTTTCCTTAATTATTTGCGGGCTTTCTTTTAACTGCGGAATACTGTCTTTTACTTTGTTTTGTAAATCTTCCGGCTTTAGCCTGGACTTGTCATTTAGTAGCATCTCATCTCCTTCATCGCGTTCATCAAAGAATTCGCCTTCTTCTTCAGGTAAAGCTATTCCTTCAATTTTAACCAATTCGGGCTCTGGCTTTCCTTTAAATAAATCTTCCTTAGAAAGTAACCTTTCATCACCACGCCAATTAAAACCAATTAGTTCACGAACATTAAGGGGGAAGTCTTCTTCCGGAGTTAAATTTCCGTCTACGTTCTGGTAATAATAGATATCCTGGATTTCCCGATTTTCAAATAGAATTTTAATAGAACTGGACAGGGTTTTATTTATTCCTATAAGTTCCTGATCGTTATTACGGCTGTAGTAAAGGGTTTCGGTATTTTTGTTGATATCTACCTGGTACAATTCATTATCCTCAAATAAACCAACCAAATCCATTCCTTTTACCTGGTTATAGCCTTCTATAGTGTCTTTCTGAATCAAAAATGCATTATTAAATACCCGCATCGAATCCAATTGTTCTGTTTTGGTATTGCTTTGCAAATGAATAGTGTCCCCCGTCATTTGGCTAAGTCCGCTCCACAGCACCGGACTTCTTTTTTTATCTACAGAAGAAACCGGGCCGCTGTTTAAGTTAATCATTTTGGTAAGGCCGGTTTCCTGGTTAATATGAACCGAATCGCTTTTGCCACTCATATCGCTTTTAAATAAGCGCACGTCATAAAAACCACGAATAATACGTTTCTCGGGTTTCCCGGTAATCATTATGGTATCGCCATGAATAAAAAGCGAATCATTATCCTGAACGCTGGCTGCTACCGCCCTTTTTGTAATAAAAACAGAATCTTTATCTCGAAATACTTCGGCGTAGTGCCCGGTTACAACACTTTTGTTAATGGTATCAATAACCCGAATGTTATTGGTGGCCGAAGCAAAATTTGTATTCCTATTAAAATATAGGCTATCGCCTTTTACCGTTCTGTTATTGTAATCTATCCTGGAGTTTTTTACGAAATAGCCTGTATCGCCACGGGTATCATAAAAACCGCGTTCACAATACACCGTACTGGTTTCACTCTCAATGGTAGATGGACCATACAGGTATGCGTGCCCGGTTTTTCCATAAAAATCAAGTTGTTCTGAATTTATAACATACTCGGGATTGGTAAGCACTACATCTGAAACAAAAGAATATTTATCCTGCTCCATATAATACCTTCCAATATTACTGGTAATAACCCCACCGGTATCTATTACTTTACCACCACTTCGGTAGTAAGCCTGTTGTTTTAGTCTATCAAAAAAAAGACTGTCAGATTCCAGGGTGGTTTGGGGGCGTTTCATCACTACGTCGCCACTGGCAAATGCAAATTGGGAGTTTCCATTATACTCAGCATAGCTACTGTTTAGTTTTACAGTATCGCCTTGCTGCATTCTTACATTTCCGAAGGCTCTAAAAAAATTCTCTTCTTTATAATGAATGGCAAGATCGCACCACACTTCTATACCTTCGTGTTTAAAATACACCTGGTTTTCTACTTTGCTTAAAACAAAAGCTCCTGGATATTTTTCATCCTGGATATTTCTATCGGCACTATAATCAATCTCTTTGGCTTCCTGGGCCTTAACTAAAGAAGGAATGCACAAAGTTGCCAATACTAAGAAAAGAATGATTTTTTTCAAGTCTATAATTTTTTCAAAAGTAATTAAAATTTGGGGGAATAATCTTTTTAAGATAAGGAGGTGTACAATAAGGTGAACCTTGATTTTTTAATGAGTAACATTTTTTTTAGAAAACTTTAACTCTCTTATAAAAACCGTCATTGCTAAGCATACGTAAATATGGTAAATGATCTCTTGAACAATTCAATGAGGCATTGGATAGAATTTTTTTGGTTTCGAGATAAATCCCGGAGCACAATAGATTATCGAGTAAACAACTAAAAACTTAAATTATGGAAAAACCACGTATTAAGGTAGAAGCAGTAACTGCAAAACCTTCAAAAAACAGGAGTTCAAGACGAAAGTTTCTTAAAATGGGCGGACTCGCCATGGCAGGTTCAGGCTTATTGCTCTATGGATGTAGTGATGATGATATGACTCCAGACCCAACTCCCCCGGGAGAAGTTTTTGATCTTGGGAGTGGCGATGTAGGGATACTAAATTATGCATATGCGTTAGAGCAACTGGAAGCAGCATTTTATACAAAAGTCTTAGATGGCTCTTATTGGGCAGGAGCTACTGCTGAAGAAAAATTGATTTTAGAAGATTTATATGATCATGAGGTTATACATAGAGAGTTTTTTAAAGCTGCAATTAGTGCTAACGCTGAAGCCAGCCAGGTGCTGCCAGAGTTAGAATTTGATTTTAGCGGTGTAAATTTTGCAGATAGAGATTCTGTATTATCAACAGCCAGGGTATTGGAAGATACCGGTGTTGCCGCGTATAATGGAGCAGGTAAATTATTGCAAACTCCAGACTTTTTAGTGATTGCAGGTAAAATTGTTTCGGTAGAGGCAAGGCATGCTGCTGCTATTCGTTCTATTTATTTAGAAGATAATACGGCTTTTGCCGGAGACGATGTTATTGATGCTAATGGGCTGGATCTGGCTAAAGATCCGGAAACAATTCTTGGGGAAGTTGGCGCAACCGGCTTCGTGGTTACACCATTTACAGCCAATAATTTACCTAAATAATCATTTTTAACTTTAAAAAACAATATTATGGATATTATAAAATTTTTAGACGAATTTACTTCAGAAAGTCTTACTAAGAAAGCTTCTTCCAGGCGGGAAATGCTGGGTAACCTTGGAAATTTAGGTAAGAAGGCGGCTATGATAGCTGTTCCTTTTGGACTTGCTTCTACCTCTGGAAAAGCTTTTGCACAAAGTAGCGGAAACGATGCCATAGGTGCGTTACAGCTTGCCCTTACCCTGGAATATCTTGAAGCCGAATTTTATATAAAGGCCCTGGATTCTGGAGTATTACCAAGCGGTGGCAGGGCTGAAGCAGTTTATAACCAAATTTCTAAGCACGAAAGTGCCCACGTAGAATTTCTAAAAGCAGGCTTGGGAGATAACGCCGTAGATTCGCCTGAATTCGATTTTACCGCAGGAGGGGCTTTTGATCCTTTTAATAAGAATAATGATATGGCTTACGCCCAGTTATTGGCGTTGGCCCAGGCCTTTGAAGACACCGGTGTAAGAGCTTATAAAGGTCAGGCAGGAAATCTTATGGGAACCGATTTTCTTACTCCGGCATTGCAAATACATTCAGTTGAAGCAAGGCACGCCTCAGAGATTAGAAGGTTGAGAGCCGATGTTTTAAATGAAAACACCAATGAAAATGCACTAGGCTGGATAAACTTAAACAATAGGGGGCCGGGAATGCCGGAAGCTACCCAGGCTGTTTATGACGGGGAAGAAAATATTATGCAGGGAGGCGTAAACCTGGTAGATGCTACCGGCTTTAGTGCCGAAGCAGTATCACAATCTTACGATGAGCCTATGAGTGGACAGGTAGCTCAACAAATAGCCAGCTTATTCATCGTTTCCTAAGGATGAATAAATAATTTAATTCTAAGTTTTTGTTATAGAGGATTTTGTTATGAAAAAAGCCGTTTCAATTTGAAACGGCTTTTTGTTTTTTTTATCTAATAAGATTTTTGATTAACGTGTGATAGTTTGGGTTCTGTCTGGCCCAACTGAAACCAATTTAATCGGAATTTCCAGTTCTTTCTCCAAAAATGCAACATAGTCATTAAACTCTTTAGGAAGTTCCTCTACTTTTGTCATCCCGGTAAGATCGGCTTCCCAACCTTTAATTTCGGTATAAATGGGAGTGATATTTTCTGCTTCAATATTATAAGGCAAGTGGTCAATTTCCTCACCTTTGTAATTATAAGCGGTACATACTTTTAAGGTTTTAAAACCACTAAGTACATCGCCTTTCATCATAATTAACTGGGTGATTCCATTTACCTGTACGGCATATTTTAGAGCTACAAGGTCTAACCAACCACATCTACGCGCACGACCGGTTGTAGCACCAAATTCGTTTCCAACACGTCCCATAGTTTCACCGTCCTCATCAAAAAGTTCGGTAGGGAAGGGGCCGCTTCCAACTCTTGTGGTATATGCCTTGAAAATCCCATAGGCCTCACCAATTTTATTTGGTGCAACTCCAAGACCTGTACAAGCTCCAGCCGCAGTAGTGGTAGAAGAAGTTACAAACGGATAGGTTCCAAAATCTATGTCTAATAAAGATCCCTGAGCACCTTCAGCTAAAATAGTTTTACCTTCTTTTTGTGCCTGGTGCAAATAAGCTTCACTATCTATAAAAGTTAGTGATTTAAGAGTTTCTACCGCATTAAAAAATTCCTTCTCCAATTCAGCAAGATCGTATTGCACGTCTACATCGTAGAATTTGATCATTTTCTCATGCTTGTCGGCCAGGGTTCTGTATTTTTCTTTCCAGTTTTCCAGTTCCAGGTCACCTACACGAATTCCGTTTCTCCCGGTTTTGTCCATATAAGTTGGTCCAATTCCTTTAAGGGTAGAGCCAATTTTAGCCTTTCCTTTTGAAGCTTCAGAAGCTGCATCCAGAAGTCTGTGAGTAGGTAGGATTAAATGTGCTTTTCTGGAAATAAATAATTTAGACTTATAATCTATATTATTTTTACTAAGATTATCCAGTTCTTTTTTAAAAATTACGGGATCTATCACCACACCATTACCTACAAGGTTAATGGTTTGATCATGAAAAATTCCTGAAGGAATTGTATGTAAAACGTGTTTTTGCCCATCGAATTCGAGGGTGTGTCCTGCGTTTGGTCCTCCCTGAAATCTTGCAATGATATCGTATTTAGAGGTGAGTACATCAACAATTTTTCCTTTGCCTTCGTCACCCCACTGGAGACCGAGTAGTAAATCTACCGCCATTGAAATCTTAAGTTAATTGGTTGTTTTTTTGTTGCCGTAAAAATATAAAGAATGTTTGGTAATTTCTATATCAAACACCTCTTCAATTGTTTTTTTTATGGACTGAATGCGTGGATCGCAAAATTCTATAACCTCACCGGTATCGGTTAAAATAACGTGATCGTGTTGCCGGTCAAAATATGACTTTTCATATTGCGCCTGGTTTTGCCCAAACTGGTGCTTTCTAACCAAGCCGCATTCCAGCAATAATTCTATAGTATTATAGAGGGTTGCACGACTTACCCGGTATTTTTTGTTTTTCATTTTAATGTAGAGTGATTCTATATCAAAATGATCGTCGTTATTATATATTTCCTGAAGTATGGCAAAACGTTCGGGGGTTTTTCTATGCCCTTTTTCCTCCAAATACTTGGTGAACACGTTTTTAACTACTGCCTGATCGTTCTTATTTACAACTTTTTTGCTCATAATTCTTTGTAGCTTACAAAGGTATAGGATTATTCACGGCTAACCTTATCGATGCCGTTAATTTTTTTAAGGCGGTTAATAATAGTGGTGAGTATGGCATTGTTCTTTACTTTGAGCGTTATTTCACCGCTAAAGACGCCATCTACACTTTCAAAACCTACCTTTTGCATATTTACATTGAGGTTGCTCGAAATTTCTTTCGTTACCTCGCTCACCAAACCTAAGTTATCAATTCCGGTTAATTTTATAACAGCTTTAAAGTCTTGCTGAGAAGAATCTATCCATTTTGCAGGAATAATCCTGTAGGCATAATTACTTTGAAGCTGAAGTGCATTGGGACAATTTTTCTTATGTACTTTTATACCATCATTTACGGTTACAAAACCAAAGACCTGGTCTCCGGGTATTGGATTGCAACAATTGGCCAGTTTGTATTCTAAAGTTTCATCTTCGTCCCTTCCAAAAACAAGCTGGTCGAATTTAGAGGTAATTTCATCTTTATTGAGATCTTCAGCAATAACCGGTTTGGTGATTTTACGTTTAATATAGCTCACCAATGCGTTGCTCCTGGATGAAGCAAACTCCTTAAGTTTTTGATTGTCTATTTTACCAATTCCAACCCGATAAAATAAATCCAGACTGGTTTTTAAATTAAAATGAACGACTAACTCATTAATTACCTTTTCATTAAAAGGAATTTTTTGCGCGCGCAGTTTTCTGGTGAGAATAGCTTTGCCTTCTTCGGCTATTTCACGTTTTTCATCTTTTAAAGAAGATTTTATTTTAGCCCGTGCTCTTGCCGTAGTGGCATAGTCTAACCAGTTTACGTTTGGTTTTGCGTTTTCGGATGTTATTATTTCAACCTGGTCGCCGCTTTTTAACTGATGGCTTAAGGGGACCAATTTATTATTAACCCTTGCACCACGAGTTTTTAAACCAATTTCGGTATGAATGCTAAATGCAAAATCTAAGGGGGTAGCCCCTTTAGGCAGAGATTTTAGATCTCCTTGTGGTGTAAAGATAAATATCTCTTTAGAGTAGAGATTCAGCTTAAATTGCTCTACAAAATCTACTGCATTAACATCTGGGTTTTCAAGAGCCTCCTGTAGCCTGTTTAACCATTCTTCAATTCCGCGGTCTTCTTTCGTGTCCCCTTGCTTATATTTATAATGTGCAGCATAACCTTTTTCGGCAATTTCATTCATTCTATGACTCCTAATTTGCACTTCTACCCAACGGCCTTTTGGTCCCATTACTGTAATATGCAGGGCTTCGTAACCGGTAGATTTTGGAGAAGAGATCCAGTCTCGAAGACGGGTAGGATTAGGCCTAAAATGGTCGGTAACTATAGAGTAAATTTTCCAGGCAAGAAATTTTTCGTTGGCCTGGTCGCTTTTATAAATAATTCGGATAGCAAATTTATCGTAAACCTCATCATAACTCACATTTTGAGCCTTCATTTTACGATGTATAGAATAAATAGATTTAGGCCTTCCTTTTATATCGTAATCCAGCTCTTCCTGATTAAGGGAGTCTTCAATAATTTGTGAGAACTCTTTTATATAGGCATCCTGTTCCTCTTTGCTTTCTTTTATTTTTTTAAGAATATCCTGGTAAACTTCGGGTTCGGTATATTTTAAGGAGAGGTCTTCCAGTTCGGTTTTAATATTGTAAAGACCAATTCTATGTGCCAACGGAGCATAAATATATAGCGTTTCGGAGGCAATCTTTTCCTGTTTGTCACGTCTCATTGCATCCATGGTTTGCATATTATGCAACCTGTCGGCAATTTTGATAATGATTACCCGAATATCGTCGTTGAGCGTGAGTAGCATTTTCCGAAAATTCTCAGCTTGTAACGAAACATCTTTATCTTTCTTTAAGCTGGATATTTTTGTGAGTCCGTTAACGATGGTCGCCACCGTTTTTCCAAACATTTCTTCTATATCCTCAAGCGTATAAATTGTATCCTCAACAACATCGTGCAGGAGCGCCGCAACAATAGAAGTGGCGTCCAGGCCAATTTCGGAGGCTACAATTTTAGCCACAGTTATGGGATGGAAGATATAGGCTTCGCCAGATTTTCTTCGTTGATCTTTGTGTGCCTCAACAGCGGTATCAAAAGCTTTTCTAATTTGCTTTTTATCCTCGTCGTTTAGACTGCGATAGCTTATACGCAGTAGCTCTTTATACTGTCGGGCAATTTCTTTGTTTTCTTTTTCTATAGCAGCTTCTGTCATAATTTAAAAGTACGATTAAGATTATAAAGAAACAACTACAAACTGCGCTTTAGATTTTTAAATCTTTGCAACAGGGTAGGGTGTGAATAGTGCATAAAAACATAGGCCTTGTGTGGCGTAAGATTACTTAAGCTGTTTCGGCTAAGTTTTTTTAAACTTGAAATTAAGGGCTGGGCTGCATAGGTTTCTTTTGCAAAATTATCGGCCTGGTATTCAAATTTTCGTGATAAATAATTCATCAATAAACCGGTAATTTCTGAAATTGGACTATACAGTATTCCAAAGGCAATTAAACCAATATGAAAACTTGGTTCTTCTACGCCCAGGGCCTGGGATAGTACAGGGCTTCCTACAAATAAAGAAAGAAGCCATAAGGTAAAACCTGTGATTACAATAGAAGCAACTAAATTTACCAGGATATGGTTTTTTTTATAATGTCCAACTTCGTGAGCCAGTACTGCTACAATTTCTTCTTCTTCCAGGTCTTCTACTAAAGTATCAAAAAGTGTAATACGCTTTTCGCTGCCAAATCCTGAAAAATAAGCATTTGCTTTAGTGCTTCTTTTAGAACCGTCTATTATAAAAATATTATCTAATTTAAAACCTACACTTGCTGCATAGGTTTCGATTTTGGTTCGTAAAGATCCTTCCTCCAGGGGGCTTTGCTTATTAAATAAAGGCACAATGAGTTTTGCATAAAACATATTAAGAAATACAGAAAAAACAGCCACAAGTATCCAGGCATACCACCAGAAATCGCTACCGGCAAATTGATAAAACCAAACGATAAGTGCCAGAATTCCACCGCCAAGTACCGCCATCATTAGCCAGCCTTTTATCTTATCTAAAAAGAAGGTTTTTTTAGTTGTTTTATTAAAACCATATTTTTCTTCAATTACAAAAGTGCTGTACCAGGAAAAAGGCGTGGTAAGAATATCACTGCCTATCATTATAATTCCGAAGAAAATCAGGGCTACCAGGATATCATTATCGGTGAAATTCCGGGCAATCCCATCTACCCAGGCAAATCCATCAAAAACAATAAACCCCAAAGTGAGCAATACCGAAAAACTACCTGTTAAAATACCAAATCGGTACCGTTCTTTCTTATAAGCTTGCGATTTTTCGTACTCTTCCGGGGCGTAAACATCATCAAGTTCCTTTGGGATGGGATCATCAAAATGTTTTGCGTTAAGTGCATCCAAAATTTTATCGATGATAAAATCGATAATAATAATGCCAATAATAATATAAAATAGGGTTTGCGGATTCAAATGATTTTAGTTTTAATGCTGAATTATACAATACAACTCCGGTTTCTCTTTAAAAACCGCGTTGTCTTTTGGCTTCAAAAATAAGTATTCCTGCAGCAACAGAAACATTCATAGAATCAATTTCACCACTCATTGGAATAATTATGTTTTGCGTTGAATTTTCACGCCATTCTTCGCTTAAGCCTGTAGCTTCTGTACCAACTACAATGGCTGAAGCCCTGGTAAAGTCTATCGTATGATATGGCTTTGAGACTTGCAATGCCGCAGCATATATAGAAATGTTATGTTGCTTTAAAAAAGCAATGATCTCTGAAGTGCTTCCGGTAGCAATTTTATTGGTGAATACACAGCCAACACTAGAGCGAATTATATTGGGATTGTATAAATCGGTTTTTGGGTTTGCAATAAAAACAGCATCTACTTTTGCAGCATCGGCAGTTCTTAAAATTGCGCCAATGTTTCCGGGCTTTTCTGGTGCTTCTGCGATAAGGATTAAAGGATTTTTTGTTTTGAATGTAATATCCTGAAGCCTGTTTTCCTTTGTTTTGAAAATAGCTAAAATACCTTCAGTACTACCTCTATATGCTATTTTTTCATAAACTTCAGCAGAAATTTCAGTGATAGGAACCTGGGGTGAGTTTAGTTTTTCAACTTCCTTCAATTCAATTAAGCCGGGGCAAAAGTAAATAGCTTTTAAAGCTAAGTTTCCTTTTATAGCCAATGCTATCTCCCGTTGGCCTTCTACCAAAAAAACACCTTCTTTTCGCCGTAGCCTGGATTTTTCCTGCAATTGGAGTAGGTGCTTAACTTCCTTGTTCTGTGTGCTACTTATTTGCTTAATCATAGGCGTAAAAATAGGGAGTTTAAACCTATTGCAAAGAAAAGAGGTTAACAAAAATACCTTTACTGGTAAAACTGTTAACCTCTTAATAAATTTAGGGAAATGCAGATTACTTACTTGCGCTCTCGTACTTCTTTTTATAACGCTCGTAAAGTTCGGTTTGGTGCGTATCTAAACTTACCTGGCGGCCCTGTATAAAAGCGTGGGTAAGAATATTTCCGCGCATATCTAAAGCGTCTCCTTCACTAATAAATAGGGTTGCTGTTTTTCCTTTTTCTAAAGTCCCAACCATATTATCTATTCCAAGAATTTTGGCGGTATTTGAAGTGATTAATTTAAGGGCTTCTTCTTTTCCCAAACCATAAGCACCGGTGGTTCCGGCATAAAATGGAAGGTTTCGTGTGTTCATTCGTTCCATGCTACCGCTACTTTCGAGGGCAACCAAAACCCCCTGGTTATGCAAAATACCCGCTAATTTATAAGGGAAATCATAATCATGGTCGTCACTGTTTGGAGTATCATGAGGCCGTTGTACCAAAACAGGAATATTATTTTCTTTTAGATCTTCAATAGCCTTATGGGCTTCATAACCCCCAACAATAACTAAATGCTCCAGTTTCTGGTCTTTTTTAAAGTCTATAACATCCAGAATTTCCTTTTTTGCGTTTACGTGAACATATACTCTTTTATCTCCGGTAAAAACATTTTTCATCGCTTCATACGCCAGATTGGTTTTTTGGTTGTTCCCGGCTAAATATGCTTTAGCTGAAGCAAAAAACTCTTCCAGTTTTAAGATTTTTTCCTGGTAGTCTTCGCTTACTTTTATTCCGGGATCTTCACCCGCCCACCAGCGGCCTCTGGTAAAGCTATCTGGCCAGTTAATATGCAAACCATCATCTTCTTTAATAACGGCGTCTTCCCAATTCCAGGCATCAAACTGTACAATAGAAGAAGTTCCCGAGATGCTCCCACCACGCGGAACAATTTGCCCCATTAGCACTCCATTTGGTCGCATGCTTTCCACAATTTTACTTTCGGCATTATAGGCAATTATACTTCTAATGTGCGGAAGCATAGAGCCTATTTCGTCCTCATCGTCTGTAGCGCGTACTGCATCAATTTCTACCAAACCTAAAGTAGCGTTGGGTGCAATAAAACCGGGGTAAACGTGCTTGCCTTCGGCTTCAATAATTCTCCCACGGTATTGCATTTTTGTTTCAGTGGCATCCATTACCTGGGTGATTTTCCCATCTTCAAAAATTATTAAACTATTTTCAATTATTTCTCCATTTCCAAGATGGGCGGTAGCCCCCACAATAGTTACTGCTTCGGTTTGTTTTGAAGCAGGGGTTTGCTGGGCAAAAGAATTTCCTATGCAGGCAAATAATGCTAGTAATATTAAATATTTCATCTTCATTCGTTCTTTTATTAATGTACTTCTTCTAATAAGTTACAGTGGATGTGTTGTTCTTCCTTTTTAGTCACCGGTTGCGTTTCTAAACCTTTGTTTTTGGCCTGTAGCATTTGGGTGATAAGTTTGCTTCGTTGTTCCCGAATTTCTTCTCGTAATTCTTTGTCTTTCTCTATATCAAAGAAAACCTTTCCCTGAATAAGGGTTTTTTCAGCTTTAGCATATATAGATAATGGGTTGTCTGACCATAACACAAGATCGGCGTCTTTTCCTGTTTTTACACTTCCAACCCTATCGTCTATATGCAATAATTTTGCCGGGTTTAGGGTAACAAACTTCCAGGCATCTTCTTCAGAAACTCCGCCGTATTTTACAGATTTTGCGGCTTCCTGGTTGAGCCTTCTACTCATTTCGGCATCATCACTATTAATTGCTGTAACAATTCCCTGGCTGTGCATAATTGGTGCATTATACGGTATTGCATCATTCACTTCATATTTATAGGCCCACCAATCGGAAAAAGTAGAACCTCCCGCACCGTGTGCCTTCATTTTATCGGCTACTTTATAACCTTCCAGAATATGGGTGAAAGTATTGATTCTAAAATCAAAATTTTCGGCAACTTTCATCAACATATTAATCTCGCTTTGCACATAAGAGTGGGCTGATACAAAACGTTCGCTATTTAGAATTTCAACCAGCGTTTCCATTTCAAGATCTTTTCTAAAATCTTCGTCGTTATTTCTGGCTTCTTCATATTCTCTTGCCCTGGTAAAATAATCGGTAAAAACCTGTTCTACCCCCATACGGGTTTGCGGAAACCTGGATCGGCTTCCCCAATTAGATTGCTTTACATTTTCCCCTAATGCGAATTTTATAAATTTAGGAGAATCTTCAAAAATTAAGTCTTCAGCGTTTTCCCCCCATTTTAACCTTAAAATAGCAGAACGCCCCCCAATAGGGTTTGCCGAACCGTGTAAAAGCTGGACGGTAGTTACCCCACCGGCAAGATTTCGGTAAATATTGATATCTGTAGGGTCTACAACGTCTTCCATACTAACTTCGGCAGTAGAATTATGCCCAGCTTCGTTAATGGCAGATGCTGCAATATGGGAATGCTCGTCTATAATTCCAGAGGTTAGGTGTTTTCCAGTGGCATCAATTACACGGGCGTTACCCGCGCGAAGATTTTGACCTATTTTCGAAATTTTCCCGTTTTTTACCAATACATCGGTATTTTCTATAATCCCTTCTTTTTCATTGGTCCAAACCGTGGCATTTTGAAAAAGAATAATTTCTTCTTTTGGCATTTCTGAAAAACCGTATGCTTTATTAGGAAAACTTACCGGCATAATTTCACGAAGTTCTTCTTCTTTAGCTTCTTCGTCGTCATTTTCTTCTACCTCTTCTGCTTTAGCGGTTTTAGTTGAAACTTCCTTCGTTGCGGTAAACCTGGTTTCAGAGCCATCACTTAGGTAAGCGGTTCCGGAAATTTCATTAGCATTTTCTCCAATTTTAGCTACCAAACGGGTAAACGCTGTTTTTGTAGTATCGGGCGAAGAAAGTAATAAATTCATCCAGTTATTGGAAAAACTAAGCTTTGCGCCCAATTTAGTGTCGTTAGACTTTACACTGGCTTTTGGCGCTTCCGGTTTGCCGGTTATGTTAAGTTTATAGTCTTTTCCTTCTAATTTAAGCTGGTAATTACCGGTAATATCGTTGGTTTTTATTTTGTTGATCACTGTTCTTTTTCCCTGGGTCCAGTTTTCGTAGATACTTGTTTCTTTATCAAAATAATCGCCCGAGGTAATGATAAAGTTTGCCCAGGCACCTTCTTTTAGAGTTCCCAAACGATTTTCTTCTCCAAGTATTTTTGCCGGGGTTGTGGTTAAAGCGGCAAGTGCATCTTCCTTATTTAAGCCATATTTAACCGCTTTTAATAAGTTGCTTCTAAAATCTTTTTCAACATTCAGGTCGTGTGTGGTTATAGTAAACGGAATGTCATTTTCGGCAAGCATTTTAAGGTTTGCCGGGGCCTGGTTCCAGGTTTTCATTTCCTCTAAGCTGAGATGTTCTGCCAGAAAAGGGTCTTCTACATCGTAGGCTTTCGGGAAATTTAAGGGAACAATAAATGTGCTTCCGGTTTCTTTAATTTCCTGCATGCGCTGGTATTCTTTACCATCGCCTAAAATCACATAATTTATGTTAAATTCTTTCCCTATTCTCCCTGCTCTTAAAGCATCAAGAAGATTATCGGTGGCAAAAATTTGGGTAAGATTTTTATTTCTGTTTAAAGCTTCCAAAGCCAAGTCTTTGTTCTCAGACTTTTCCTTTTCGTACCAATTGGCATCCAAATATGCCTGCCTAATTAAAGCCATTGCCCCCATAGTAGAGGTAGGATAAGATTGGTGGGACAATTTACTTTTATCGAAAGAAAGGTATTGCGCCGAACGATCTTTTAAAATTCGTTCTCCTTCGCTGCCGGCAGGGTTTAGGGCTACCAACATTCCTGTTCCCCGAATAATACCATCTGGTACGTGAGTGTTTACTACTCCAAATCCGGCTTTATGCAGGGAAGTAGCAGCTTTATCATCATAACTAAAAACTTCTACGGCCTTAGTTTCTGGTCTAATATGGTCGTTCCAATAGTAGCCTTCACGACTAGCTTCGTATTGAGGCTGGCCATTACTTCTTTGAGCTGTTTTAGGCTCTTTTACGCCAAAACTGCTGTAAAGGTCAATAAACGAAGGATAGACTTCGTTTCCTTCCAGGTCTATCACAATACTGTTTGTAGGTTCTTTAACCGATTTACCGATGGCGGTGATTTTGCCATCTTTTACAACAAAACTTCCGTTTTCAATAATTTCCTGCGGACTTACGTGAATTTTTGCATTTTTAAATACGGTGTAATTGGTTTGAGGATTTTTCACCCCATCGTTTTTGGGGAAGTATTCCTGGGCTTTACTTTGCAAACTTGCCAGAAACACCAGACATAGTAAAAGTCTTAATTTCATAAATTTTAGTTGAATTAAATGTGGTTTTGCACTTAAGAGGGGGAAATTAAGAAAATTATAACTAAGCTGAAATTTGTTTTGAAAATTAGTTAAGATTTCATTGGCACCGCCAAAGGGTGTAATATCCCGAGGCTTGCCTCAAAATTAAAAATCTGTTTCCAACGAATGCCCCGTGGCCTTACCCCGAGGTAGTTTATTGATGCCTTTTTTTCTCAGTAAATCAAAATCATGAATAATTGGTCATGATAAACTTGTTTCAGCATTTAATACGAACAGTCTATGCTTTTAAGCCCACCGAATAAATTTCGGGGTTGAGGTTTAAATTTTAGAATATGACTGTTCGAGGATATTAAATTTATTTTCTCAATCCTAAATAATGAATAGGTTAAAGACTATTTTTTTCTTCTGAAAAATAATTAACCAGCAAGGCAACTACATAACTATAGCTTTTCATCCCGTCTGCCTGGTTATTAACTATTAAAAAACGATTGTAAAAAGCCTGAAACAAAGGTTCAAACGGGTTTTGATGGGCAAGCCAAAAATCTTCTACTTCCCGGTAATTTTCTAAAATCCCCACATTCATTTTTGCTTTTAAGGTTTCAAATTTATCGGGATCCCTACGGTAAAGTTCACTCAAACAGTAGCGTAAGGCAAAGGTGTAGCCCGAATACCTAAAATAAGCATCGGGGTGATTCATAGTGCTTAAACAGGCTATAAAATTGGCCTCATTTTCTTTTGCAAAACCTAATTGATGACCAATTTCGTGACTTGCGGTGGTAGGAATTTTATAAGCTACAATTTGCGTGTTTACCTGGGCTTCCCCGGTTAATGGATTCAGGTAGCCATTAAAGCCCATATACGAAAGCGGAATACTGTATAAGGAGCGTTTTAGGGATTCTCCTTTGTAGGTGAGTTCAGGATAAGTCTTGCTAATATTAGTAAAACCTGTTATTGTTTTTGCAAAGATTTCATCTTTAGAATAGGGAATCACTACACTTACAGAATCATTATCTGCAAGTTGTTGGTGAAGTTTGTTAGATTCGGTAATTAAAATTTCAGAAAGTGAATAAAGCTCTTCGGTAGTATAGTTATTTTCAATTTTTAAAGTTTTGTGAAGGGGCAATCGGTAGTAATTAAATCCCCAAAAAATATGAAAGCAGGCATACACTAAAGATAAAACTGCCATGGTATCTATTACCCAAAATCTAGGGTTTCTAAATTTTTGTTGAAAACGCCTAATAAGCCAGCGAATTATTAAAATTCCGAAGAAGGTATACAGAAGGTCACCAAGCGAAAAGGGTAAAAAGCCGTGCCCATATCGCATTAATTTAGAGATTTTAGGATAAAGAAGGTTGCTGTACCAGTTTTCAACCAACTCGGGATAGCCACCCAGGAAAAAGATAAAAATTACCTGTAGCGGAAGCAAAAATGCTAAAATATAAAGTCCTTTTTTCTTCACGATTTAAAAATACAATAATTACTCAGCCTGGTTTAAAAATCTTAATCAACTCAGCCTGTATTGGTTAAATTAGTTTTAAAAAGCCGGGAAATTTTCCTTCTTTGTTAATAACCAATACCTTTGTGAAAGACCAAAATATAAAACAATGAGCGAAGAAATAAGGGAATTAGAACCAAAAATCTTATGGAATAAATTTGCCGATCTAAACGAAGTGCCACGACCTTCAAAGAAAGAAGAGCGGGTTATTGAGTTTATGAAAAAATTTGGGAACAATCTTAGCCTGGAGACCCTGGTAGATGAAACCGGAAATGTAGTGATTAAAAAACCGGCCACTGCAGGGATGGAAGATAGAAAACCAATTGTTTTGCAGGCGCACTTAGATATGGTGCACCAAAAAAATAACGATACCGACTTTGATTTTGAAAACAACGGTATTAACATGTATGTAGATGGCGATTGGGTGAAAGCAAAGGGCACAACCCTGGGGGCCGATAATGGCCTGGGAGTTGCCAGTATGATGGCTATTTTAGAAAGTAAGGAGATTGAGCATCCGGCCATTGAAGCCTTGTTTACCATAGACGAGGAAACAGGGATGACGGGAGCTAAAGGTTTAGACCCTAATTTACTTGAAGGGGAAATCCTTTTAAACCTGGACACCGAAGAAGATGATGAAATAGGTATTGGATGTGCCGGGGGAGTAGATATTACCGCAGTTAGAGATTATGAAGAAGAGCATACCCCAGACAATTCGGTGGGGTACCTTATTAAAGTAAAAGGTTTACAAGGTGGGCACTCCGGAATGGATATTATAAAAGGCCTGGCCAATGCCAATAAAATTATGGCTCGTGTACTTTTTGATGCGAACCGCGATTTTGGTTTACGTGTGGCCGGGATTAATGGCGGGGGATTAAGAAATGCTATTCCGCGTGAAAGCGAGGCGGTTGTAGTGGTAGATAAATCTAATACCGAAACTTTTCTAACAGAAATTATACAACAGGTGCGGGAGATTAAAGCTGAATTTGCTTCTCTGGAACCTAATATGGATATTGAAATTTCTGAAACTGAAGTTCCTAACAAGGTTATGAAGGTAGAAGACCAGCAAGAAGTGGTTAAGGCGATTTCAGCCGCACATAATGGTGTTTATAGAATGAGCCCCGATATTGAAGGTTTGGTAGAAGCTTCTAATAACATTGCCAGCGTTAAGGTAGAATACGGAAAGGTGAAAATTAATTGCTTAACAAGATCATCGGTAGAATCTTCTAAAAACGATTTGGCCAATAGTTTGGAAGCTACGTTCGAGTTGGCGAAGTTTAAAGTAAAACTTTCAGGAGAATATCCCGGTTGGGCACCAAACCCTAATTCTGCTATTTTAAAAGTGGTAGACGAGTTATACCAAAAACTGCATAACGAAAAAGCAGATGTGGCAGCCTGTCACGCCGGACTTGAATGCGGAATAATTGGAAACCATTACCCCGGGATGGATATGATTTCCTTTGGGCCTACCATTAGAGGAGCACATTCACCCGATGAAAGGGCAAGTATTTCTTCAGCCCAGAAATATTGGAAATTTTTACTTGAAGTGTTAAAAAATATCCCGAAGAAATAATTCGTGATTACAGTAAATTACCTCCGGGGAGGTTTACGAGATAATAAATCTCGATTACTGAGTAAATAAAAAGGCTGTTTGATATTATTTCTTAGCGTCAAGCTGAATTTATTTCAGCTTCTAAGTTTCATTGAAACTAGATCCTGAAACCAGTTCAGGATGACGAAAGATTAATAATCAAACAGCCTTTTTTATATTCAATAAGGAAATTATTCCTTAATGCTTTCCAGCTTTACCCTAAATACAAGGTTGGTGTTAGGAGGAATTACTCCGCCGGCACCACGCTCACCGTAACCTAAATGGCTGGGGATGTAAAGCAAGGCCTGGTCTCCTACACTCATTTGTTGTACTCCTTCTTTAAATCCGGGGATCATAGGTGCATCGGGGCCATAAACGATAGCCATAGGGCCATAACCGCCCTGGGCCTCACGATTAGGGTTGAAAAGCCCCATTTCTTTGGCCAATTCTTTTTTACTGGTGTCAAAAATATCACCGTCTTCAAAATAGCCCTCGTATGAAACCATTACCATTTGGCCGGTTTCAGGTTTTTCGCCCTCTCCTTTTTCTTCAAAATAAATTTGAAGTCCGCTGTCTAAAGCTTTAGCTTCATCTTTATGGCTTTCAAAGGTTTTGGCCATTTCTTCTTTTGCTTCCTGGCGCTTTTTAGCTTCAGCGTCTTCTTTCTCTTTTATGGCTTGCAACTCATCTTCAAAGACTTTAGGTGCTTCAAAATTTTTGGCATCTTTACCTTTTCTAATGATATTAACCTCTTCCATAGTTACCGTTTTAATAGGTTTGTCCTGTGGGCCGGTTTCAACTTTACCAATAGAATCTACAACATCCTGGCTTTTCACAATTTTACCAAAAACGGTATGTCTTCCATCTAAGTTTTGGGTAGGGGCAAGAGTTACAAAAAACTGACTCCCATTGGTGCCGGGGCCTGCGTTGGCCATAGAAAGTATACCTTTAGAGTCGTGGCTTAAACTGTCTACAATTTCATCTGGAAATTTATAACCTGGGCCTCCGCTACCGGTTCCGGTTGGATCCCCACCCTGAATAACAAAGCCGTCTATAATTCTGTGAAATGTAAGTCCGTTGTAATAGTTTTTTCCTTTGTAGGTACTGTCTACCATTTTGTTGGTACCCTCGGCAAGGGAAACAAAACTGGAAACGGTAATAGGGGTATCCTCGTAAAAGAGTTCGGCTACAAAGGTGCCATAATTTGTTTTAAATTCAGCATACATCCCATCTTCTAGTTCGGGATATTCGTCGTTACAAGCAAACATGGTAAATACCATGGCAAAAAGTAGTAAAAATTTACTGGTTCTCATTTAGTATAAAAATTAAAAAGGCCACCTATGGCCCTGGGTTTAACTTATCTTTGATTTTGGTTTTCTTCTTTTTCTATAATTTTATTCAAGGTTACTTTAGTTTGTAAGGGCCAATTAGTACCTATCTTGTTTTTATCTCCATAATAACCATAAGCTTTATAGGAAGGGAAAAGAAACGTAATTGTTTCTCCTTCCTGCATCAGTTTAAGCCCCTGTCTTAAACCGCTAAATAGTTTTTCCTGATCTATGGCATAGGTTCTGGTAGCTTTTTCCCCTTCGGCATAAATTACCTGTCCGTCTAATGTTTTGATGCTATAATCGAAGCTTACAACATCCCCAAATTCAGGTTTTAGCGTATTGGCAGTATCTTTATTTTTTTTATTGTAGGTATACCAAAAACCATCGGGCGAAGATTGGTATTCCCGGGTAGAATCGGCAGCAATTACAGCCTCAATTTGTGCTACTTCCTTTTCCAGAAGTTCCTGGTTTTTAGCGATAGATTCACTAATGTGCGAGCCAGATTTTTGTATGACCGGATATCTTGCTTCCGGAGACTTACAGGCTGCCAGAGCTATAATAGTTATAAGAATTAAAGTTTTTTTCATCCTTGTAATTCTTTATAATCGGGCAGGATATTATTTAATTTGGTAATGGTGTCTTCCATAGAAAGTTCACTTTTACCACCTGCGGCATTGTTGTGCCCTCCGCCTTCAAAATGTGCGCGGGCAAATTCATTTACATTAAAATCGCCCTTAGACCTAAAGGAAATTTTAATGATGCCCTCTTGTTTATTTTCAATAAAAATAAGGGCAAAAATAACATCTTCTATCGCCAACCCATAATTTACAAAACCTTCTGTATCTCCCTTCTGAAAATTATGTTTATCCAGTTCTTCCTGAGATAAAGTGATATAAGCCGTTTTATAGTTGTGCTTTACACGAAGGTTCTGCAAAGCGGTTCCTAAAAGCTGAAGCCTACTTTCATTAAAAGTATCAAAAATATTATTGTGTATTTCGTGGTTAACGGCCCCTTTGTCTATAAGTTTAGCTATTACACGATGTGTCTCTGAACTGGTGGCACTAAACCTAAACGAACCGGTATCGGTCATAATCCCTGCATAGAGACAGGTGGCAATTTCAGGGGTGATTTTTTCTACAGCGCGTAGTTTATTTATAAAATGGTACACCATTTCGCAGGTAGAACTCATTTCGGCATCGCTGTAGGTATAGTTGGCAAAATCTGATGGTTCCCTATGATGGTCTATCATTATAAAAACCGCTTGTGAAGCAGTTAAAATATCCTGCATATCACCAGAGCGGTTTAAGTGATTAAAATCTAGCGCAAAAACAATATCTGCATCACTTATAAGCTTGTCTGCATTTTCTTTATCTTTTTCATAAATCATTACCTCTTCATTTCCCGGCAACCATTTTAAAAACTTCGGATATTCATTGGGCGCAATCACATCTACCTGGTGCCCTTTGTTTTTTAAAAAATGCATAAGCCCTAAAGACGAGCCTATGGCATCACCATCGGGGCCTTTATGGGGTACAATAACTATATTTCGCGCCTCTGAAAGTTCGGCGGTGATTTCTAAAATTGCTTGTTCTATCATAATTGTAAAATAAAATACCCTGAAACAATTCTACAAGGTATTAAGGAAAAAAAATAATCTTTCTTCAATAATGAAGGTTTAAATACTTTGTGGCTTACCAGGAAATCTAATTTTTTAGTACCTAATACGATTGCCACGAGGTGATTTTTTGTAATAGCCAATAAATATACAATTTATTAATACCGGCTTACTAAAGCAATCTTTATTTTTGCAATTCACAAATCAACAAAAATGAAAGGAATAATCTCAATCTTAATTAGCTTTTTTCTATTGGTTTCTTGCGGAAGCAATTCCAAATCTTCCCAAAATGGAAAGGAAAGCGCCACTGAAAGCTGCGATTATATAATTGCTTTTGGAAGTTGCAACCGGCAGGATAAACCACAGCCACTTTGGAACGCGATACTGCAGGAAAGTCCGGACCTGTTTCTTTGGGGCGGAGATAATATTTATGCTGATACCGAAGACATGACTAAAATGGAAGCCGATTATGAAAAGCAGAAAAATAATGAAGGCTACCAAAACTTAATTGAAACCACGCCGGTTTTAGGCACCTGGGACGATCACGACTATGGTAAAAACGATGGTGGCCGTGAATGGGAATATAAAAAGGAAAGTCAGCAGTTGTTTCTCGATTTCTTTGATGTATCAAAGAGTGATCCTCGTCGTGAAAGAGAAGGGGTGTATCACGCTAAAGATTTTAAGGAAGACGGCAAAACTATAAAAGTAATTGTTTTGGATACCCGGTATTTTAGGTCGCCCTTAGAAGCTAGTGAGAAACCGGGCCAACGCTATAAAATTAACTATGAAGGAACTATTTTGGGTGAAAAGCAATGGAATTGGTTGCAACAGGAATTGAATAACAGTACTGCCAATTATAATTTAATATTAGGATCTATTCAGGTGCTTTCTGGAGAACATGGCTTTGAGACCTGGGCTAATTTCCCGGCAGAAGTAGAAAAATTGGAAAAGCTTATAGAAACTTCTAAAGCTAAAAATGTAATTCTGCTTAGTGGCGACAGGCATATTTCAGAGTTTTCAGAAAAGAAAATAAACGGATTGGATTATCCGCTGGTAGATTTTACCTCTAGCGGGTTAACGCATTCTTATACTGATTTTAGTGGAGAGCCCAACCAATACAGAGTAGGAGAGGTGGTAAGCGATTTAAGTTATGGTTTGCTGAAGTTTAATTTTGCTTCAGGTGAAGTTAAGATGGAAATGCGCGGCGTTGGAAATAAACTTCAGCAAGAATATTTAGTAAAGTATAAAGATTAACAAACAATAACTTTAATGATGCAGCTGCCTGAAAGCTAAAAGCATATAAAATAGAAAGGAACTTGTAAATGCAGCTTATTTATTTATTTTTGCCAAAATTTTAAAAAACCAAACAATGGCAGGAAAAAGAACATTCACCATGATAAAGCCCGATGCAGTTGAAGCCGGGAATGTAGGTGCAATATTAGAACAAATAACCAGTTCAGGCTTTAGAATTGTAGCTTTGAAAATGACTCAAATGACTACCGCTGATGCTCAGGAGTTTTATGCAGTACATAACGAGCGTCCTTTCTTTGGGGAGTTGGTAGAGTTTATGACTCGCGGGCCAATCGTATCGGCTGTGTTAGAAAAAGAAAATGCCGTAGAAGATTTTAGAGCTTTAATAGGAGCGACAAATCCGGAAGATGCTGCTGAGGGAACTATAAGAAAAAAATACGCGAAATCTGTTGGTGAAAACGCTGTTCACGGAAGTGATAGCGACGAAAACGCACAGATTGAAGCTGCTTTCCACTTCTCTGGTAGAGAGATGTTCTAAGCAGAACTTTTTAAGTAACATAAAAAGCCATCAGTTATTCGCTGATGGCTTTTTTGTTAAATCTAAGTGAAAAAGATTTTATTGGCATCACCAATATGGTATAATACTCCGAGGTAGTTTACCAGTAATGCATTAAGTGGTTAAAAAATTATCTCGGTTGGGCATAAATTTGGTTATCTATTACAAAATTATTGCCAGTTTCTACCTCGTCTTTAAATAGCACAATTTTATTTTTTGCTGTCAGCCAAATATGTTGCGGTTTTTTATCTTCTAAAGGAACTGTAAAGTGTTTTTTGTAAATTTGTTTTAAATCTTGTGTCTCAGAATAAGAATATTGAGGGCTGGCGTATAGCTCTACCATGTACTTATATAAGTAGGTCTCCTTTTCGTTTTCTATAAGTTTTTTATTTACAAGATCATAATAATCTATATTTTCCCAGTAGTCATTTAAAACTACAAGCGGGAGAGAATCTTCAAGTTTTTGAAAAATACCTAGAGTGTTGTTGCTTAGTAAATTAATGTAACCCGTATTTGAAACCTGAGAAAAAGAATTCCAATTTACGTTTAAAAAATCCTTCTCATTTTTAACTTCTATAGGTATTGCTTTTTCAGTTATAATGCTTCCTTGCTTGTATCCAATTAGTGTTGCATCATATTGCTTAGGTAAATAGAAGCTATGAGACCACTTATAGGAGAGGCTATTTTTTTCAAAAACTGTAAAGCTGCCATATAATCCTTCAACTTTAAAAATTATGGAGTCATATTTTCTGGAGAAATCCAGTTTAGTAACTTCTTTGCTACTAACAGGAATTATTTCGAATGTAAATAGATCTAAAATATTACCCTTAGTCATATTGGCAGTAAACTTAAAGTCAAATTTATTATTTAAATCATCAGTCTCTTCTTCTTTGGTACACGAAATCACTAAGAGTATTAGGAGTGAAAATGTAATTCTTTTTAATATCATATAAGTTTTTATGAGGATAGACTAAAATTTTCTGTGGTTACTTACTACATTTTTTTAGCCTATTTTATTTAAGCTATTGAAAGCTTATATTAAATATTACGGTATAACAATAGAACATAATACTCCGGGTAACCCGAAGTATTATGTGGGAATATATAAGTTTAATTAGGAACCGGGAAACCACGATCACGCATTAATGCATCAATCTTTGCATCTCTACCTCTAAACTTTCGGTAAGCTTCAGCGGGGTCCATGGCGTTTCTTGGGGCAAAAAGATATTTCACCAATTTTTTGGCAAGGGTTGCATCATAAAATCCGCCGGGAGCTTCTGCAAAAGCTTCAGAAGCATCAGAGGTTAATACGTCTGCCCATAAATAGCCGTAATACCCGGTAGCATAACCTTCCCCTGAAAAAACGTGTCCAAAATGGGGGGAACGGTGTCTCATTACTATTTCATCTGGCATCCCCAATGCGTCAAGGGTTTCTTTTTCAAATTGTTTAGGTTCGATTTTTTCGGGATCTGTAGTATGATATTTCATATCCATTAAAGCCGAAGCCAAAAACTCGGTGGTCGCAAAGCCCTGGTTAAAAGTGGCTGCTTTTTTAATTTTAGCTACCAGTTCGTCTGGAATTACCTCTCCGGTTTCGTGATGTTTTAAATAACGATTTATCACTTTATCTGTAGATAACCAACGTTCTAACAACTGCGATTGAAATTCGGTATAATCACGAACGCCGCTGTTTAAGGTTGGATATTTAATATCTGCTGCTAAAAAGTGCAAGGCGTGTCCAAATTCGTGGAAAAACGTTTCGGCATCGTCCCAGGAAACCAAAACGGGTTCACCGGGAGCCGGTTTTATAAAGTTAGAATTGTTAGATGCCAATACGGGTTTTGCACCTTCTAATTCAGAATAGCTTCTATAAGTAGTTGCCCAGGCACCTGAACGTTTTCCCTGGCGGGCAAAAGGATCTAAATACCAAAGTCCAATAAGCTCCCCCGAATCTTTATCGGTCACTTCCCAAACTTTTACATCTTCGTGGAACACAGGAACACTTCCTTCTTCCACAGGTTTAAAATCAAAATTAAAAAGTTCTCCTGCGGTAAAGAATAAAGCCTGGGTAAGGTTACCCAATTCAAGGTATTGTTTTACTTCTTCACTGTCCAGGTCGTATTTCTCTTTCCTTACTTTCTCGGCATAATAGCGATAATCCCAGGGCTTAATGGTAATATTAGCGCCTTCACGATCGGCAACCGCTTGCATATCTTTTACTTCCTCTTCAACACGGGCAAGAGCGGCCGGCCAAACCGCTTCCATAAGCTCCATCGCATTTTCAGGGTTTTTTGCCATGCGGTTTTGTAAACGCCATTGGGCAAAATTATCGTAGCCTAACAACTCTACACGTTCGTCACGAAGTTTCAGGATCTTTTTTATAACTTCATTATTATCAAATTCATCATTATTGTCTCCACGCGAATAATAATTACGCCATACTTGTTCCCTTAATTCACGTTCATCTGAATAGGTTAAAAAAGGATCCATAGAAGAGCGCGTGTTGGTTACGGCATATTTTCCGCTTTCACCATTGGCTTCAGCCGTGCTGGCCGCAGCTTTAATATAAGATTCCGTAAGTCCGCTAAGTTGATCTTCGGTTAAATAAACAATGTAATTTTCCTCTTCGGCAAGAACATTATTAGAGAACTTGGTATAAAGTCCAGACAGCTCTTTGTTTATTTCAGCATAACGCGCTTTGTCTTCTTTATTTAAATTGGCACCTTCCATGGCAAACTCTTCGTAAATAAGGTCAATTACACGTTGATCGGGAGCCGGTAGCGGATTTTCCTGTGAATTTTCATAAACTGTTTTAATCCTTTCAAATAGGGCGGTGTTTTGAGAAATCTTAGAACTGTATTCAGAAATTTTGGGAGAGAGTTCCCGTTGTACTTCCCTGAATTCGGGACTGGAAATATTGCTGCTAAAAATCCCATAGTAGGTGAATACCCGGCTTAAAAGATCGCCAGAATCTTCAAACGGTACAATGGTATTTGCAAAAGTTGCCGGCTCGGGATTTTGGGTAATTTTATCAATTTCGGCAAGATGTGCGTCCATGGCTTTAAGCATTGCCGGTTTTACCAGCTCTACCTTCATTTTATCGAAAGCCGGAACCCCTGCATAGGGGCCGCTCCACTCAGCAAGTAAAATATTATCCATAGTGTTTGTTGCTTGATTTTGTTCCTGAGAATTAGCCTGAAGTCCTGCAACCAAAGCAAATACTCCCAGGCTTTTTATAATTCTTTTTTTCATGGATTGTGGTTTTAATTTTAATGTATGAAGATAAGTGATTTTGATAAAATAATGACTCCTGTAATCCCGGTATTTCTTATTGATTTCATAAAAAACCTGAATGTTTATATTAGCTACTAAAATTAAATTATCTTTGAAGTAGAACATAAAAACGAAATACAAATATTAAAAAATTAGGAATGAGATTTTTAAGCAAAACTGTTTTGATTTTAGGAGCCGTGGCAATGATTGCATGTGGCGATAAAAAAGAAGAAAAAGAAGATAAAATAACTATTGGAGATGGTAACAGCCCAAAAACTGAAACTACTACCAAAGAGGCTTCATCAAGCAGTGATGCTGCTGATGCTGATGTAGTAGAGGTAAGTATAGAAGGGAACGACCAGATGCGATTTAATAAAGATGAGATTAAAGTAAAAGCCGGGCAAACCGTTAGGCTTACTTTAAAGCACGTGGGAGAGATGGAGAAAAGCGTTATGGGGCATAACTGGGTATTGTTAACTCAGGGAACGGTAATTAACGAATTTGGACAGAAAGCGGTTCAGGCCAAGGATAACGATTATATTCCTGAAGGAACAGACGCTGTTATTGCTCATACCAAAATGATTGGAGGAGGGGAAGAAGTAACCATTGAGTTTGAAGCTCCTGCAGCCGGTGAATACGATTTTATTTGTAGTTTTCCTGGTCACTATTCTGTAATGAAAGGTAAATTTATTGTAGAGTAACAATACTTCTATAAAGTTCTTGAAATGCCTTTACTATGGAAGAAATTCCTGGGTAAAGGCATTTTTTTGTGCCCTGATTTTTAATTTTTCGGTTTTGTATTAAATCTTTTTGTTTTAAAAATCAATAAAAATTCAATTTTATAAGCTAAAATTCTCTGGATTTTAACAGCTTTTTATTTTATTCTGATGCATATTATGAAATATTAAAATCTATAGATCACCAGGTTTTTCCCTTCGTATTTTTCCTGAAATAAGTATAATAAGACTACTAAAAATAGTAGTTTTAGGGTTCATTTTACAGCACCTTTAATATGAGTGAAAATAAGCACTTTGTAATAGATTTTGATAGCACCTTTACCCAGGTTGAAGCCCTTGATGTTTTAGGCGAGATTTCCCTGGCAAACGATCCTGATAAAAATAAAAACCTTGCCGAGGTTGAAGCCTTAACAGATAAGGGAATGAAAGGCGAGATGTCTTTTAGGGAATCTCTTGTAGAACGCCTGCGTTTACTAAAAGCCAATAAGAGTCATTTACCAGATTTGGTAGAAAATCTAAAAGAAAGGGTATCTTCTTCTTTTGTTAGAAACCGGGAGTTTTTTAATGATTATCACGAAAACATTTATATTCTCTCAAATGGTTTTAAAGAATTTATCGTGCCTATTGTAGCACCTTACGGTGTTAAGCCCGAAAATGTATTTGCCAATACTTTTGAATATGATGAACAGGGCAATATTATAAGTTTTGATCACAATAATGTTCTATCTTCTAATAACGGGAAAGTAGAACAACTTAAAAAATTAAACCTAAAAGGTGATGTTTATGTAATTGGAGATGGTTATACCGATTACGAAATTAAAGCTGCAGGTCTTGCTAATAAGTTTTATGCTTTTACCGAAAATGTGGAAAGAGCAAATATTCTTGAAAAAGCAGACCATATCACACCAAGTTTAGACGAATTTTTATTTGTACACAATATGAACAAAGCAATCTCTTATCCTAAAAACAGAATTAATGTCTTACTTCTTGAAAACGTACATCAAGACGCGGTAGATATTATGAAAAAAGAGGGTTACAATGTAACGGTACATCCCGGTGCCATGGATGAAGATGAACTTTGTGAGAAGATAAAAGATGTTTCGATTATAGGAATTAGATCTAAAACCCATTTAACCGAAAAAGTTCTGGCCCATGCAAACCGTTTAATTGCGGTAGGAGCATTTTGTATAGGAACTAACCAAATAGATCTTCAGGCTTGTTTAAAGAAAGGAGTTGCGGTATTTAATGCACCTTACAGTAATACAAGATCGGTTGTAGAGCTGGCTATAGGAGAGATTATTTTGCTAATGCGTAACCTTCCAGATAAGATGAGGTTAATGCATGAAGGTAAATGGGATAAATCGGCTAATAATAGTTTTGAAACCCGCGGAAAGAAACTTGGAATTATAGGTTATGGTAATATTGGGGCACAACTTTCTGTAATGGCAGAATCTGTTGGTTTCGACGTATATTACTATGATGTTGAAGAAAAGTTGCCAATGGGTAATGTTACCAAGTGCAATTCCTTAAAAGAACTTTTAGAGACCGTAGATGTTGTATCGCTTCACGTAGACGGAAGAAAAGAAAATAAAAACTTAATTGGGGAAAAGGAATTTGGTTACATGAAGAATAATGTGACCTTCATAAACCTAAGCCGTGGGCATGTAGTAGATATTAAGGCGCTTAAAAAGAATATAGAGTCCGGTAAAATTATGGGGGCCGGTATCGATGTTTATCCGCAAGAGCCCAAAACCAATAATGAAGAATTTGTTTCAGAATTAAGGAATTTACCTAATGTAATTTTAACGCCACACATTGGAGGTAGTACATTAGAAGCCCAGGAAAATATTGGAAATTTTGTTCCGGGAAAAATTATTGAATATATCAATACCGGAAGTACTACTAACTCTGTGAACTTCCCTAATTTACAGTTGCCTGTATTGCAGAATGCACATAGGCTTATACATATTCACGAAAACAGGCCTGGCATTTTAGCGGAAATCAATAGAATTCTTGCCGGGCACGATATTAATATTGAAGGTCAATATTTAAAAACCAATGAGACCATTGGTTATGTAATTACAGATATTGACAAACGTTACGATAAAGCGGTTATAAAAGACTTAAAAGGTCTTAAAGGAACCATACGTTTCAGAGTTCTATATTAGAAATCTTTTAAATAGATTAGATCCCGGGGGTTATTTTTTAAAAATCAAAGAAATAAGTCTCGGGATTTCTTTTTGGTCTTCACTGGGTGATCCAAATTTCGTTCTCAGGCTTTGCTTCGAATTCAAAAAAAGCTTTTTTAAAATAATGAACCAGCATATTTTATTTTCCGCAGTACAATTGTTCCGCTTTTTTTAGATTAGTGTTGCTGTTTATTTCATAGAAATAATCTAATTGCCATTTTTGGGTTTTTTCGGCTTGTTTACTCCTTACAAGATCCCATTTAGGATACACTCTAAAAGCTCTCTTTCCTTCTTTTGTTTTGGTTGAGATGATACCCTTTTTTATCAAAATAGACCTAGGGAATACAAACTGTCCAAACCTTTTAGCGGTTCGACTGTTCACTACAAAAAAGTCAATATTGTCATCATGGTTAAATGGCTCAATTGGTCCCTTACCAATTCTTTTCCAAAATGTCACAAATTGTCCCGCTTTTTTAGGGGTAATTTTCGCGTTTCTGCTTAGTATATGTAGATCGTTTAATTTAAATTGACAGGCATCGTATTCTTTGCTTTCTAATTCAGTTTTAAACTCAGAAATTTTAAGATTGCACCTGTCATAAATTTCTTTCTTTATTTGAGTGAGATTTTGGTCCATTTGATTTAAATAGGGGTGTTCACTGTATATTTAAAATAATCAGTTTTATAGAAGAACCAAAAGTAAGTCTATTTTAAAAAAGAAAATATACCCTTATTAGGGTATTGTGTCCAGGCTCTTTTCTGGATAAATTTGGAATAATATTTTGTTTGGGATAAGAAGGTCGTGATCTGGTTTAGGTAGGGATAAATCAGGTTGGGGCCTTTTTTATTGGCAGTACCAAAAGTATATTACCTCGAGGTTCCCTCGAAATTAAAAATTTGTTTCCAACAAATACCTCGTGGGCCTGGCCCGAGGTAGTTTACCCGATGGCTTCAGGTTTAAAAACATTTAATCTTTTAAAATAAATTCGGTAGCCATTTTTGCGTGAAGACTGGTAGTGTCTAAAAGGGGAATTTCAGTATCATTTTCTTTAATAAGCATGGGGAGCTCGGTACAGCCCAATATTATTGCTTCAGCGCCTTGCTCTTTTAGTATTTGCATTTGCTCTAAATAGAAGTTTTTGGCCTTATCGGTGAATTTTCCCTGGGTAAGTTCTTCTGAAATAAACCTATGGGTTTTATCAATATAACTATCGCCAGGGATTAAAGTTTCTATTTGGTGCTCTTCTCTTAATCTGCCCGATAAAAAATTACCAAGCATTGTTGGTTTTGTGCCTAAAAGCCCTAGTTTTTTAAACCCTTTTTGTTTAGCTTCTTTGGCTATAGCATCGGCAATATGAAGTATTGGAATATTGAGTTTAGGTTGTACAAAATCAAAAACCATATGCGGTGTATTAGCACAAATAATTACAGCTTTAACCCCTGCCGTTTCAAGTTTTTTAGCAATACCTAAATAAGCGTTTTTAATTTTTTCAGCATCATTTTCACGCATTAACTGAACATTGAGACTGTATAGAAGTAAAGGCGGATTTTGTTGTGTGCCAATCTTTGCACCAACAAGTTCATTTAAAAGCCTGTAATATTCTATAGTAGAGTGCCAGGAGGTACCCCCAATCATTCCCAGTAAATTCATAATGCATGGTTTTTGCTGAATTTAAGCAATTTTTAGGTCTTTGTCACATTGATCTTCAATTTCTGACTTTCGAAAAGAATTTAAAATACCTACAGCCTCCAATGCGGCAAATTCAGTTTTATAAATAAAGGAAACCCTGGCTTCTTTCTCGTTAGCCGAGATATCATAAATATCTTTAATTTTAGACAATCTTTGGGTAATGTATGTTATACAGTTTCTGCAATTGAGTTCTTTTAGTGAGATTGTAGCTTTCATAATAATTCATTTTTTTGCTTTTCCATACTATGGTAAACTTACTGTGTATATAGTAGGTTTTGTATGAGCAATGTCAGTTTACCACATATTTGGAGTATAAAAAGTTTTTTGTTGGGTGTTTTTAAAATGCTCGTGCTAAGCTTACGGGATTTTCTTAAAAAATGAAGGTAGAAAACGGCTACAAAATCATTAATTCTCTTGTATCGAGTAAAATACTTTTAAGAAATGGTTAAAAGCAAATTGAAGTATTAAGTTGGGAGATATTTTTCTTTACTTGCAAGGCTTAAATTTTCAGGAAATTGCGAAAGAAAAAACAACCCATAAAATATACCGAAGGTAAGATTTTTAGCTCTCTGGCTAATTTGGCCTGGCCTATTATATTGGCAAATATATTACAAACCGCATACCAGTTAATAGATACATTTTGGTTGGGGAGATTAGGAGCCGATGCCGTTGCAGCGGTAAGTATAAGTTTTCCTATCCTTTTTTTAATCCTTTCGTTGGGTGCCGGCTTAACATTGGCAGGAACCGTGATTGTTTCGCAACATAAAGGAGCCGAAAACCAGGCTGAGGTAAATTACAGTTCTTCGCAAACGGTTTTTGTAATCTTTTTTATATCGGTTTTGTTGGCTATTGTTGGCTATTTTTCTTCAACACCACTAATGAAACTTATAGGTGCCGGCCCCGAAATACTTAGTGATTCGGTAAGCTACTTTCAGGTTTCTTCTTTGGGTTTCATCTTTCTGTTTATGTTTTATGTGTTCCAATCTTTAATGCGGGGAATTGGAAATGTGCTCTTACCCATGTATGTAGTTTTGGCTACGGTATTTTTAAATTTAGTATTAGATCCGCTATTTATTTTTGGATTTGGCCCTATTCCTGGGTTTGGGGTGGCCGGGGCTGCGGTAGCCAGTGTTGTAACCCAGGGTTTATCGGCATTAGCCGGTTTACTTATTCTTTTTAGGGGTAAAAGAGGGATTAAGATTAATTTTAGCGAGATGAAATTCGATTTCCCCTGGACACGAAGAATGTTCAATATAGGCATTCCTTCCAGTATGGAGATGTCTACCAGGGCAGCGGGAATGACGGTTATGGTGATGTTGGTGACCAGTTTTGGGAGTGAAGTTGTGGCAGCTTACGGTATTGGAAGTAGAATATTAAGTCTTATTGTAGTACCGGCACTTGGTTTTGCGATGGCCACTACTACCTTAGTAGGTCAAAATATAGGAGCTGGAAAAATAAAGCGCGCCGAAAGAATAGGGAACTTAAGTACTAAAATTGGTTTTTTTGGATTAACTGCCGTTGGTTTAATTCTTTTCTTTTTAGCTGAACCTATTACTGCATTTTTTGTTCCCAACGACTCCGGTGTAATTAGGGACGGATCTTTATTTATTAAAATTATGGCACCCAGTTTTGGTGTGCTTGGCGTCCAGCAGGTGTTAAATGGGGTGTTTAATGGTGCCGGCTTTACAAAAGCCTCTTTGTTAATTTCGGTTTTTGCCCTCTGGATTATTCGTTTCCCTATGGCTTTTGTTTTATCCAATAATACCAGTCTTTCTTTTGAAGGTATCTGGTGGGCTTTTCCTATCTCTAATCTTATTGCTGCTATTGTGGCTTTTTCTTATTATAAAATGGGGCATTGGAAGTTAAGGACTATTCGTTATCGCCACAGGCAACTTTAATTTGTTGTGAGCTAAAACAAGTTTTATTTCTTTTGCTGAAATATAATATCCGACAATTTTTATATCTGAAAATTTTAAAAATGAAAGTCGAAATTCAACAACGAATTGCTTTAAGTACCTATTTTTTCTTATCTGGGTTCTGTTTTTCTACCTGGGCCTCCCGAATTCCTACTATTAAAATGGCTTTCGACCTTAACGAAGCAGAATTAGGAAACTTACTAATGGTGATGCCCATTAGCTCTCTTATTGGGCTTCCGGTTTCAGGATGGCTGGTGTCGCGTTTTGAAAGTAGATATCCCTTAATGGTATCCTATATTTTTTTGGCCATTTCGCTTGTTCTTATTGGGTTGGCTCATAAACTTGTTCTGCTTATCGCGGGGATCTTTTTCTTCGCTTTTTCAATGAGGATTTTTAATATTGCCATCAATACTCAATCTATCACCTTACAAAAATCTTTTAAAAGAAAAATTATAGGTTCTTTTCATGGGCTTTGGAGTAGTGGCGGACTTTTAGGAGTTGCGCTTTCTACTTTACTGGTGAAATTGGAGGTTCCTATTTATAAACATTTACCTGCTGTAGCTATTTTTACGCTTCTTCTTGCTTTTGCAGCTTTCTCATTTTTACTGAAAAAAGATAGGTCTAGCCAGGGAAATAAACTCCGACTTGGAAAACCGGATAAGCCTACCATGTATCTTGGCTTTATAGTTTTTCTTGCCGCAATTACCGAAGGTGGAATGTTTGATTGGAGCGGTGTTTACTTTAAAGAAGTGGTAAAAGAAGATGTGTTTACCCTTGGTTATTTAATATTTATGGTTTTTATGGCTCTTTCCCGTTTTTTTTCTGATAGGATTGTGGAAAAAATAGGAATGAAAAAGAATTATTTAATAAGTGCCAGCCTGGTCTGCCTGGGGGTTTTGCTTATGGTAGTATTTCCTTATTTTTGGCCCGCAATAATCGGATTTTGTTTAGTTGGTATAGGAGTTGCCTCAGTAATCCCCATGACCTTTCTCCTGGCCGGCACCTCTAAAAAATATTCGCCGGGAATGGCTATTTCTATTATTAGTACGTATGCTATTGTGGGAATGCTTTTAGGCCCACCACTTGTGGGTTATTTGGCACATATTTTTAACTTAAAAATATCTTTTATCCTATTCTTTACTTCAGCATTAATGCTTATTCCTATTTCGCGGCTCTTTTTTAAATATAAAGAGGCGAATATTCAGGAATAAGTTTTTCAATAGAAATGTTTAATTTTTATCTGCCGGGGTAATCATAATATGAGCGCGGTGGGTTCCTGGGTCCATAAGCCATGGCATTCCGGGAGTGTGTGGCTTATCTGGTAGCCCTGTCTCTTCTGTGGTAGCATAAGGCATATAAATTACATAGCGTAATTTTGCATCTTTAAGTTCCCCGGTTTCGCGATTTAAATTCGCCTCCTTTCCGGTAAGTATATAAGTCATACTTGGCGCATCGGGCATTTTTAGTTTGCCGCTCTCTACTTCTTTTTGTCGTATAGCACGACGCTCCATCATATCTTTTCCTTCAGCCTTTAATTCTCTACCGCGAGACATAAACGGCTCAAGTTTTTTATTATAACAACTTACTGAAATACCATTCATGCCAGGGTCGTCTGCAATGCAAACCAGGTTGTTGCTTCCTTCTTTTAGTAAAACTACTTTTCCTTCTTTATCATATCCGTAAACAGTAATATTAGCCCTATCTTCTTCGGGCGCAGCCAAACCTGCCATTTTTATTTGAATTTCTTTAGAAAGATATTTTTCCTGGGCTATTCCCTGAAAACCGAAAGCCAGACCTAGTAGGGCAAAAAGTAGATTCTTCATAGTAAACAGATTTTAATTTATATTTTTTATGGTGTTATGCCGAATTTTTTTCAGCGTCTAAGGTGTAAAATATTCACTTGTAGACTATTTATAATTCCCTTCTTTATATTCCATTCAGCTAAAGATATAAATTTTACTCGATAATTTTAATGTAATGCTTCCAGGTAGCTTAGGTTACTTCTTTTCTTAAAACTTCTAAAGGTGGTTTTCTAATTACGCTCAAACTATTACTTAAACCAATAATTAATACCAATAAAACAATTCCCGGAAATAAGACTAAAAATGGAAATAACGACGGCGTAAATGCTGATTCAAAGACCAACCACGCCAGTAGCTGACTGCCAAGTAGCGACAAGAGTACTCCGGAAAGCCCCCCAAGCACGCCCAAATAAATATATTCTAAAGCATTAATATTCAGGATTTGTTTGCTTTTTGAACCTAGCGTACGCAACAGCACACTTTCCCGAATACGCTGATATTTACTGGTCCTTATCGCACCCAAAAGCACAATAACACCTGTGAGAATACTAAAAAATGCCATAAAATTAATGATCCATGAAATTCTGCCTAAAATATCTTCTATAACACTTAGCACCTGCCGAAGATCTATAATGGAAACATTGGGGAACTTTTTAACCAATTCCTGCTGTAATTGAGCCGATTCTTCTTCTCCGGGGACTTTGGTGGTTAGCACGTGAAATTGTGGGGCATCTTCTAATACACCTTCGGGAAATACCAGGGAGAAATTCAATTGCATTCGTGACCAGTCAACTGTTCTAACGCTTCCTACAACCGTATTTAGCAAAACACCCTGCACATTAAAGACCAGCTCATCTCCAACGCCAACTTTAGCATCTTCGGCAAAATTATTGCTTATGGAAATCGGCACAGGATTAATATCACCTGCTTCTGTCGTCCATTTTCCACTTTCAATACTTTCAGAAGTAATTAGAGAATCACGGTAGGTAACGCGGAATTCGTGGTTTAAAACCCATCTGTTAATTTGAGAACTAGTGTCTTTCCTTATCTCATTAACCGGTTTCCCTGCGATGTTCTGTACACGCATAGTCACAATAGGAATATTGTTTAAAACCGGTAATTCCTGAGCCTTTATTGTTTGGGCTACTGCTTCCTGCTGATCACTTTGTACATCTAAAAGAATCATATTAGGACTGTTGGCCTGGGATTCTATAGAAGCCTGGGCCAGTAAAAGATCTTTAGTAAAATATAAGGTACTTATTAAAAAAGTACCTACTCCAATGGCCAGTACGAGGGTTAGGGTTTGGTTTTGGGGTCTAAAGAGGTTTAGCAAACTTTGTCTTGCTACAAACCCCCATTTATGTGGGAAATATTTGCGTAGTGCTTGCATAAATAAGTAAGCTACCCCGGCAAGTATAGAAAAGGTGATTAAAATACCACCTACAAAACTCAGGGAATATTTCCAGTCTTCTAATAACCAAAGCGAAAACAAAAAGATGAATAAAAAGATGCCTAAAGAAACAAGGATAATTGCCCTACGCGATTTTTTGGTCTCCTCTTTTACCACACGTAATGCCTGTAAGGGCGAGATATAAAGCGTCCCGATTAAAGGGTAAAGAGCAAATAAAACCGACATAAAGACGCCAAGTAAAATCCCCATGATAATCACCGGAAAAGAAAAGTTAATCGCTACATCTATTGGAAGTAATCCTTCTAAAAGCCAAGGGAATAATTGCTGGAGTACAAGGCCTAGTATTGTTCCTAAAACCCCACCAATGAAGCCTATAAAAGCTACTTGTAAAAGATAAATTAGAAAAGTTTGCTTTTTACTGGCTCCCAAACATTTTAAGACGGCTACAGCGCGTAATTTTTCTTTTATATAAATATGTATAGCGCTTGCAATTCCTACACACCCCAGTAGCAATGCTATAAAAGCCACCAGGTTAAGGAATTTTCCAAAGTTTGCGTATCGTCTTCCCAGCCTGTCACTTGTTGAGGTATGTGTATCTAAATCGGCGTCCTGGGCATCGAGCATGGGGTCCAGGGTTTCATCCAATTTTTCCATATCGGTAGTGGGAGGCGCTGTAAAATAGAATTCATAATCTATACGGCTACCGGTTTGTACCAGGCCCGATGCTTCAATAAATTTATAGGGAATAAGCACCGGTGGCGCTACCGAGCTAAAAATAGCCGCACTTCCGGGTACTTTATTTAAAGCCCCGGCAATAGGTAGAGTTATTTTACCAATCTTTATACTATCGCCCGGTTTTATGCCTAATTGAAGCATTACGGTAGCATCAACCAAAGCAGCTTCTTTTTCCTGATAAGTTTTTGCGGCATCTACGGGCCGGGTTTCCAGTTCGCCATAAAAAGGAAAACCGCCTTCAATGCCTCTAACCTGCATTAATTTTGTGGCTTCGCTTTGCGGAAAAGCGGCCATAGAAGCAAATTTGATCTCACGGGCTTTGGGGCCTCCCAGAGAATCCATAATTTGTATAACTCGTTCATTGGGTAGTTTATCGCTATCTATTTTATAATCGGCACCCATTAGCGCTTTAGACTGTAGGGCGATATTGTCTTTTAAGTTTTCACCAAAAGATTGAATTGAAACTACCGCAGCGATTCCCAGGACGATAGAAGCCATAAAAAGAGATAACTTTCTGGCACTGGCTTTACCATCGCGCCAAGCCATTTTTATGAGCCAGGGAAAACCCGGTTTATAAGTTTTGTTGTTGCTCATTACACGTGTTTTTCCCGGTTTTCAATAATTCTGCCTCCTTTAAGTCTAATAATATGCTGGGTTTTCTCTGCCAGCTCAAGATCGTGGGTAACTATAATTAGCGTAGTTCCTGCTTCCTTGTTGAGGTCAAAAAGTAATTGCTCTACTTTTTCACCTGTTTCAGCATCAAGGTTTCCGGTAGGTTCATCTGCAAATAAAATAGAAGGTCGGGTAGAAAAAGCGCGTGCCAAAGCCACTCTTTGTTGTTCTCCGCCCGAGAGTTGGGAGGGATAGTGGTGTATGCGATCGCCCAGACCTACTTTTCTCAATAACTCCTTTCCTGTTTTAGAAGCATTTTTGTTGCCTTGCAGTTCTAGTGGCACGGCCACATTCTCTAATGCCGTAAGCGTAGGAAGTAATTGAAAATCCTGAAATACAAATCCAATATGTTGGTTGCGCAAAAGCGCTCTTTTATCTTCACCCAGGGTGCTAAGTTCGCTTCCGCATAAATTAATAGAACCGGCATCGGGACTGTCTAAGCCGGCACAAAGCCCAAGAAGGGTGGTTTTGCCGCTTCCAGAAGGTCCAACAATAGCAAAGGTTTTTTGTTCTTCAACTTCAAAGTTGATATCCTGTAATACTTTTAGTTTTTTAGATCCGCTGGAATAGCTTTTCTCCAGGTTGCGAACGTTTAATATCTTTGCCATCTTAGAACTTATTATTGTCTTTTTTGAATTAAGGCAAAATAAGGAAATCATTTGATTATAAAGACTGTTGCTATGAGAAAATTGGTTCGTTACTACTTGATTTTATCGGTATTTATTCTGTCTTCATGCGGAGAAAATACCGATAAAAAATCAGGTGAAAATACTGCTGAAGAAGTTCAAACTGAAACTGAAGTTCAGACAAGTGAAAAAAACGTGATTCTTTTCTTTGGAAACAGCCTAACAGCAGGAATGGGTTTAGAGCCTTCTGAGGCTTTTCCGGCCCTTATTCAAAACAGGTTGGATTCGCTGGATTATGATTTTGAGGTGATAAACGCAGGATTAAGTGGGGAAACTACTGCTAGTGGGAAAAACAGGATCAATTGGGTTTTAAATCAGGATGTAGATGTTTTTGTTTTAGAACTTGGAGCCAATGATGGTTTACGCGGAATTCCTTTAGAAGAAACCCGTAAGAATCTTCAGGATATTATAAACACCGTAAAAGAGAAAAATCCTGATACTAAAATTGTGTTGGCCGGAATGCAAATTCCTCCAAATATGGGAGAAGAGTATACTTCAGAATTTAGAAACATTTTCCCCGAACTGGCCCAAAAAAACAATGTAGCACTTATTCCGTTTCTTCTTGAAGGGGTGGCCGGAGACCCAAAGTTAAACCAGCAAGATGGGATTCACCCAACGGCTGAAGGTTATAAGGTTGTGGCTAAAAATGTGTGGAGCGTTTTGGAGAAAGTAATTAAGAAAAAACAAGTTTAGATATTAAATTTTTATTGTTGTTTTTTATTCCTGCGCCAGGGTAGCTTCTCACTTCTTGAAACCACTGCCAGGCTTAAAGAAACCAATACAGAAATAGATGCGGTAGTGCCCAATGCACCTCCATATCCTTTAAAAAACGGACTTGCATTTAAATAGATTATTGAAAAAATAAAACCAGAAAATCCTACCAATAAATAACTGGGCAGTATTTTAGAAGAAACCATTCCTATAAAAGTGGCGCCAATAAAAACAATAGGGATATTTTTAGTTAAATACGGACTGAAAATTTCAGGAAAGAAATAGAAAAATAACCCCACAAGTAGTGATAATCCTGCTGAAGCTCTTACTGCACCCTGCCTGTGTTTATTATTTACAATATATGTAAGAAGGGCAGAGATAATACCGGTGATAAAGAGAATGAGTATTTCCATCTAAAATAAGAGATATAAAATAACAGAGGTAATGGCAATACTACCAAAAGCGATGGTCCCTAATTTACCTCCCAAACCGTTAAAAATGTTTTTAGAAAGAATAAGAATACTACCCGCAATAATCCCTGCCAGTAAAATAAATTTTAGATTAGGGGCTACACTTGTAGAAGTCATTCCCACAAAAGCACCACAATAAACGGCTGCAGGAGCCTCTTTTAAGAGATTTGACTTGCGGTTTATTACTGGTATAAAAGAAGCTATGGTTCCTATAAATCCGGCGGCGATCACCGGCCCAAACTTAAGTCCGGTGTTTATAAAAAATGTACTTACAGCACCAGATACGGCAAAAATGATAAGGTAAAGGTCTTTTGTTAAATACCTTTCTTCTTCGCGTGGTGCTTTAAAATAAGCAAGACTTATTAATACCGAAATTATCCCAAGAAAAAGGAGTATCAAGGGCGCATTCATCTTATCAAAAAATATAGCAGACAAAAATGCAAACTGCATCAATATTAGAATAAAGAAAGATAATCTTCGGAATATTCTCGTCATACCTCAGACTTTAGCTTAAATTTTTAAGTTGCCAAACTTAGTAAATATGTAAGATTTAGTTTGTTAGATTTTGATAATAAAAGTGCTTTTGTTTTGATTTATTTAGAATTATAAGGGCTAAAAATTCTTTTTTAAAATTTAACGTAAGCTAGTTATTTTGAGTCTAAATATTTTATAATTTTGGAAAATATCCTATTAAAAGGAAATAATCCAAATATGAAAAATAAGTCTATTTTACATCTGGACCTTGATACATTTTTTGTTTCGGTAGAGCGTTTACAACATTCTGAACTAAAAAACAAACCTCTTATTGTTGGTGGAATGGGAGACCGTGGGGTAGTGGCCGCGTGTAGTTATGAAACCCGAAAATTTGGAGTACATTCCGGGATGGCTATGAAGGTAGCCCGACAACTTTGCCCACAGGCTACAGTAATTAAGGGGAATGCAAGTACCTATACCAAATACTCTAAAGAAGTAACGGAAATTATTAAAAGTAAAGTGCCCAGTTTTGAAAAAGCCAGCGTAGATGAATTTTATGCCGATTTAAGTGGGATGGATAAGTTTTTCGGTATTAATCAATTTGCTCACGAATTAAGACAAACTATTATAAAGGAAAGTGGACTGCCAATTTCGTTTGGGCTTTCACAAAACAAAGTGGTTTCCAAGATTGCCACGGGAGAAGCCAAACCCAATGCAGAAATTGTTATTCCGCATGGAAATGAAAAGACCTTTCTTGCACCATTAAGCGTAAATAAAATTCCCATGGTTGGTAATAAAACCTTTCAAAAACTATTGAATTTAGGGGTTAGGGAGATAAAAACCATACAGGAAATGCCGGTACAAATGCTAGAAAGTGTTCTGGGGAAAGCCGGGCGAACTATTTGGAAACGTGCTAATGGCCTTGACAATACACCTATTATTCCATATCACGAAAGGAAATCTATTTCTACCGAGCGCACTTTTGGGCGGGACACTATAGATATGGTACGCCTACATGCAACTTTGGTGGCAATGGCAGAGAGTTTGGCGTACCAATTAAGACGCGGTAATAAGCTTACCAGTTTAATAAGTGTAAAGATTAGGTATTCAGATTATCAAACACATTCCAAACAGGCAAAAATAGCTTATACCAGTGCCGACCATATTCTAATTCCTAAAGTCGAAATGCTTTTTAAACAACTCTATTCGCGTAGGTTATTGATTAGGTTAATAGGTGTGAAATTTAGCGGTCTCGCGGGTGGGAATTACCAAATTAACCTGTTTGATGATTCGGAAGAGATGTTGAATTTATATAATTCTTTAGATAAAATTAGAGAGCGCTTTGGCGAACACAGCGTGATGCGAGCGGTTACCATGGGTACAAAAACCATTGGGCGTATGGGAAATCCGTTTAACGGCGAGCCGCCAATTGTGCTGGCCCACAGAAAACAATAATGATTTATCTAAATTGCCATACCTGGTATTCGTTACGCTACGGGACTTTTTCGGTAGAAAAGCTCTGTGAGTTGGGTTGTAAATTTAAAGTTGAAGCTATAGCCCTTACCGATATCAACAATACTTCAGCCTGCCTTAATTTTATAAAAATTGCTTCAGGATATGGCATAAAGCCAATATTGGGAATAGATTTTAGAAATGCAGCCCAACAACAATATATAGGCCTTGCCAAAAACAATGAAGGTTTCAGGCAGTTAAACGAACATTTGTCGAAGCAACTTCATTCAAAAAAAGAGTTTAAACCTGAAGCCCCTAAACTGCCTGATTGTTTTATTATTTATCCTTTCGAAAAAGTAGTGGCAAACAAAAAGACAAGTTTCAGAAATAATGAGTTTATAGGTATTTCTGTAGAAAGCCTGCGGAAGCTAAAATTCTCAAAATACCTGGAATATCAAGATAAACTTGTCTTACAACAAAGTGTGAGTTTTAGAAATAAGCAAGATTATAACGCGCATAGATTGTTGCGTGCCATAGATAATAATATATTGCTTAGCCGGCTTCCCAAAAGCGAACAGGGTTCTTTTTCTCACCAAATGATGCCTTCGGAAGTTATCGCTTCAGAATTTGAAGATTTTCAGCATATTTTAGAGAACACACGAGAATTGGTGAATGCCTGCCGGGTAGATTTTAAATTCGGAAAAACCCAAAATCGAAATTTACGGGTTTCAGGAGAAAGCCTTGAAGCTGATGTGGCCAGACTAAGAGAATTATGTGATAAAAATTTACCAAAACGATATCCCGCTGCCAATGAAAAGGTCTTACAACGAATAGAAAAGGAGCTGAGTGCTATTATTAAATTAGGTTTTGTTTCTTATTTCTTAATTAACTATGACATTGTAGGTTACGCCCGGTCACAGAATTTTCCGTTTATAGGGCGGGGGAGTGGTGCCAATTCTATTATAGCCTACATTATTGGAATCACCAATGTAGATCCTATTGAGCTGGATCTTTATTTTGAACGCTTTATTAATGAAAACAGGAGTTCGCCGCCCGACTTTGATATAGATTTCTCCTGGAAAGACCGCAATGAAGTTACCCGGTTTATCTTTAAAAGATATGAATTCACAGCTCTTATGGGAACCTACGTGACCTTTAAACGTAAAGCTGTTGCTCGGGAACTGGGGAAGGTTTTTGGTTTGCCTAAAGAAAATATTGATAAACTTTCGGCAGGTTTTTTTAGTCCAGGTGAGTTAGATGAATTAGAGAAATTGGTACTTCGCTATAGTACTTTAATTGAGGGTTTTCCTAATTACTTAAGTGTGCATTCCGGTGGAATTTTAATCTTGAATGACAGTATTTATAATTATGCCGCCACTTTTTTACCACCCAAAGGTTTTGAAACCATTCAGATAGATATGAATATCGCAGAAGAAGTGGGGATTCATAAATTTGATATTCTTGCCCAACGCGGTCTCTCGAAGATTACTGATGCTATTGAAATTATAAAGGAGAATCAACCAAATGCTGAAATTGAGGATATTGAGAATGTTGATGCTTTTAAAGAAGATCCTGAAATTAATAGACTATTAAAAACCGGGGATTGTATGGGGGTTTTTTATGTTGAATCCCCTGCAATGCGTGGCTTACTTACCAAACTGCAAACCGATAATTATCTGAATCTGGTGGCTGCCAGTTCTATTATCAGGCCCGGGATTTCCAGTGGTGGTATGAAAGAAGAATATATAAAACGGCATCGCGATCCTAAACGTAGAAAACAGGGACACCCCGTAATGTTGGAAATTATGGAAGATACTTATGGGATTATGGTCTACCAGGAAGATGTGATGAAAGTAGCGCATAAATTCGCCGGACTTAGTTTTGAAGATGCCGATGTTTTGCGCCGGGGAATGAGCGGGAAGAAAACTTCTAAAGGCCAGATGCAGCGAATAGAAGCAAAATTTAGGAATAACTGCAAGCAAAAGGGCTACGATAAAAAAATTATTGATGAGGTTTGGGAACAAATCTCCTCCTTTGCCGGGTATGCATTTCCCAAGGGACATTCGGCTTCTTATGCGGTAGAAAGCTACCAAAGTTTATATTTAAAAAAGTATTTTCCGCTGGAATTTATGGTGTCTGCACTTAATAATGGCGGTGGATTTTATGATGTAGAAACTTATATCCAGGAAATTAGAAAATGCGGTGGGAGAGTGCATCCCCCTTGTATCAATAAAAGCGATCACCCCAACAGTATTTTTGGAAAAGATATTTATTTAGGATTAGGCTATATCAAAGAGTTGGAGACTAAAACCGTACAGCAAATCCTGGAGAACCGACAGTTTTTTGGTGCTTTTAAATCGTTTGATGACTTTATAGACCGGGTTTCTATTTCTATAGAACAGCTTAGTATTTTGTTAAAAATAGATGCATTTAGGTTTACAAAAACAGATAAGCATCATTTACTGTGGAAAGCTCATTTTAAGTTGAATGCTTCTAAACCGATGATTAAACAAGAAAAGTTATTTAATATTTCCCATCGGGATTTTGAGCTTCCGAAGTTTGAATATTCAGCATTAATAGAAGCTTTTGACCAGATGGAATTATTGGGTTTTCCGCTTTGTTCTCATTTTAAATTGCTTAAAAACCCTATAGAGAAATCGGTAAGGGCAAAAGATTTAAAGTATTGTGTAGGTAAAGAAATATTGATTTATGGTGCGCTAATCACTGCTAAAAAAACCGGGACTTCTAACGGGAAATATATGTATTTCGGGACTTTTTTTGATATAGAGGGCAATGTTTTTGATACGGTTCAATTTCCGACTACTGCAGAAAAATATCCATTGCGAAGCAAAGGAATTTATAAATGCTACGGCAGGGTAAATAACGATCTTGACTATATTTCTATCAGCATAAAATGGCTGCAACGACAGGACACCTTAACCGATCCCAGGTTGGTGGGGTATCAGTTTTCTTAGAGATTAACCTAAACGTCATCCTGAAATAAGTTCAGGTTGACAAATACCACCTCATGCTTTTCAGAAAGCTTTCGGGACAGGATGACTAGAATTACGTCAAGCTGAATTTATTTCAGCATCTAATGTGGATAGAACGTTTAAGAACTTCCTTTTAATGTAGACCACGAAATAAATTCGGGGTGACGTAAAAAACCAAAAATCTTTATTGGCACCGCCAAAGGGTGTAATACCCCAAGGCTTGCCTCGAAATTAAAAATTTGTGTCCAACGAATGCCTCGTGGGCTTGCCCCGAGGTAGTTTACTTCAAATACTCCAGAACATTATCTTTAATACGCGTTTCAATATTACTGATGTCGCTTTTTACAAAAGCTTCCCCGGTAATTTTTTCATAGAGCTCTATATAACGTTCAGAAACAGACTCGATATACTCATCGCTCATCTCTGGAAGAACCTGGCCTTCTTTTCCCTGGAAGTTATTTTCTATAAGCCATTGTCTCACAAATTCTTTAGATAATTGTTTTTGTGGTTCATTTTTATCCTGGCGTTCTTTATAACCATCGGCATAAAAATAGCGGGAAGAATCCGGGGTATGAATTTCATCTATTAGTACAATTTTTCCCTCAGCATTTTTTCCGAATTCATATTTGGTGTCCACCAATATCAATCCTCTTTTGGCAGCGATTTCGCTTCCACGTTTAAAAAGGTTTAAGGTGTATTCTTCTAAAATTTTATAATCTTCGGGAGAAACAATTCCCTGTTTTAAAATTTCTTCTTTCGAAATATCTTCATCGTGATCGCCCTGTTCGGCTTTGGTGGCGGGCGTAATTATTGGCTCGGGGAATTTATCGTTTTCCTTCATTCCGTTAGGCATTTCTACACCACAAAGCATACGTTTTCCTGCTTTATACTCTCTGGCAGCATGGCCGGCCAGGTAGCCGCGAATAACCATCTCAACTTTAAAAGGTTCACAAGCCTGCCCAATAGCCACGTTAGGGTCTGGGGTTGCCTCCAGCCAATTAGGTACAATGTCTTGTGTTGCCTGCATCATTTTTGTGGCAATTTGGTTAAGGATTTGGCCTTTGTATGGGATGCCCTTTGGCATCACTACATCAAAAGCCGAAAGCCTATCTGTAGCTACAATTACGAGCTTGTTATCTTTTAAGGTGTAAACATCCCTTACTTTACCTTTGTAAACATCGGTTTGCCCCGGAAAATTAAAATCGGTTTTTATAATGGTATTATTCATTAGAATTTATTCTGAATTTTTGGAATTGAATTAAATATAAATTGAAGCATTACTTTAATCGGTATGTTCAATTTCTTTGTAAGCAGAGATGATTTTTTTAACCAGTTTATGGCGAATTACATCTTTATCGTCCAGGTAGATCATTCCTACTCCTTTAACTTCTTTAAGTACAAGAAGAGCTTCTTTTAGACCTGAAATTACCCTGCGTGGCAAATCTATTTGTCCCGGGTCTCCGGTAATCATAAACTTGGCGCTTTTCCCCATACGGGTAAGGAACATTTTCATTTGCGCGTGGGTGGTATTTTGGGCTTCATCTAAAATAACAAAAGCATTATCCAGGGTGCGGCCACGCATAAAGGCGAGCGGTGCAATTTGAATGATGCCTTTTTCTATAAATGAATCCAGTTTTTCATGCGGAATCATATCCCGAAGGGCATCGTATAAGGGCTGCATATACGGATCTAATTTTTCTTTAAGATCTCCGGGAAGAAAACCCAGGTTTTCACCGGCCTCTACGGCGGGACGGGTAAGGATAATTCTTTTTACCTGTTTTTCTTTTAAAGCTTTCACGGCAAGTGCCACCCCGGTGTAGGTTTTCCCGGTACCGGCCGGGCCAATGGCAAATACCATATCGTTTTTACGCATTAGTTCTACCAACTTTCTCTGGTTGGCAGTTTGCGCTTTTACCAATCGGCCGCCAACTCCATGAACCAAAACTTCACCACTTTCTTCTGAAGTTTGATAATCTGAACTTTTCTCACTGGTAAGCACTCTTTCAATTACATTCTCATCAAGTTTATTATACTTTGCAAAATGATCCATAAGCATCGTAATGCGTTCATCAAATTCTTCCAGCATTTCTTCGTCCCCAAAAACTTTAATCCTATTTCCTCTTGCTACAATTTTTAATTTTGGGAAATATTTTTTTAAAAGTTCTATATGTTCATTTCCCTGCCCAAAAAATTCGCGGGGATTAATCTCTGAAAGTTCAATGACAATTTCGTTCAAAAGCTTATGGTTTTAGTTGAAAAGAGATGTTTAAAACATTTTTATTTATACTGGCTCTTTATTTGTTGCTACTAAGTTTTAATGCTAATTTTGACTGCCTAATTTTAAGTTTATTCTCATTGATTTTTTGAATGAAAATTTAATTAAAATTATCTTTGCTTACTATACAAACTTACATAAAATAAGCGCTTACAAGCTAAAAAAATATTAACAATTACCTATGGCAATTATTACTTTAACTACCGATTTTGGAGAGAAAGATTACTTTGTGGGCGCGGTTAAAGGAGCTATTTATAATGAGTTGCCCGATGTGAGGATTGTTGATATTTCACATTCGGTTTCGCCATTTCATATTAGCGAGGCTGCCTATATTATTAAAAATGCCTACAATAGTTTTCCAAAAGGTAGTATTCATATTATTGGGATAGACTCAGAATTTACTCCAGAGAATAAGCATTTAGCGGTATTGTTGGACGATCATTATTTCATTTGTGCCAATAATGGAATTTTATCTTTATTGGCATCAGAAATTAAGCCGGCAAAAATTGTTGAAATTAACATTCATGGGGCTATACAAACAAATTTTCCGGTTTTAGATGTCTTTGTGAGAGTGGCCTGCCATTTGGCCCGCGGTGGGACGCTGGAAGTAATTGGCAAGAATATTAATGATATAAAATATTTAAAGCAGTTTGAACCCATTATAAATTCAGAAAGAAACCAAATTGTTGGGCACGTTTTATATATTGATAACTATGGAAACGTGGTAACCAATATTAATCGTAAGCTTTTTGAAAGCGTTGGAAAAGGAAGAAAGTACCTAATAAGTGCGAGAATGGTTACCTTTCCAAAAATATATGAAACCTATTCAGACTGGATAAACTTTGAAGTTGAAAAGGAAAAAAGGGGAGAAGAAGATGGTAAAAAACTTGCACTCTTTAATTCGGCCGGTTATATAGAATTAGCTATTTATAAAAGTAATCCCTCTACGGTAGGTAGTGCATCTACACTTTTTGGGTTGCAACACCGGGATACGGTAACCATTAATTTTGAAGAGAAATGATACACAGAATAGTGAAAATGGAGTTCGATCCTTCAAAATTACAGGAATTTCTGACTAATTTTGAAGAGAATAAGTCTAAAATAAGAGCATTTGAAGGCTGTAAGAAATTAGAACTATTACAAGATAAACACAATACAAATATCTTTTTTACGTATAGTTATTGGGTAGATGAGCCTTCTTTAGAACATTACCGAAATTCAGAATTATTTAAAGGCGTTTGGGCAAAAACTAAAGTGCTTTTTAATGCAAAACCGGTGGCCTGGAGCACTAAAGTAGTGAAGAGTGAAGAGTAAAAGGCGAGGAGTGAAGTGAGAAGGAGATGTTAATAGAATTTCGATTAAAAAAAGTTTAAAAAAACACACCAAACCAAATATGAAACAAACCGACAACCGATAACCGATAACTGATAATGCTGGCCATACTACATAAGGAAATAAATTCTTTTTTTTCATCTCCCACAGGTTACCTGGTAATAGGGATCTTTTTAGTAGTATGTGGTTTGTTCTTATTTGTTTTTACGGGCGATTATAATATTCTGGATAATGGCTTTGCCGATGTAAAACCTTTTTTTGACCTTGCCCCCTGGATCTTTATTTTTCTTATCCCGGCCATAAGCATGAAAAGCTTTTCTGAAGAAAAACGCCAGGGTACTATGGAGCTGCTTCTAACCCGGCCTATTGATTTTACGCAGCTTATATTAGGGAAATATTTTGGGGCTTTAACATTAGTTATTTTAGCAATTTCACCCAGTATTTTATATGTAATTACCATTCATCAATTAGGTAAACCGGTAGGGAATTTTGACTTTGGGGCCACGCTTGGTTCTTATCTGGGGTTAATTTTTCTTGGCGGCTGTTATACCGCCATTGGGATTTTTGCTTCTTCGCTTTCCCAAAACCAGATCATTGCATTTATTATCTCGGTTTTTTTATGCTTTCTAAGTTATTTTGCTTTTGAAGGGCTGGGTAACTTAGATCTTTTTGGTAGTACCAGCTATGGTGCAGAATATCTGGGTATAAGTTTTCACTACCAAAGTATAAGTAGGGGAGTAATAGACACTAGGGACGTGATCTATTTTTTAAGTTTTATAGTTTTCTTTTTAAAACTTACGCATTTAAGATTAATTGCAATTCAGAATAAATCTTAGGCTGTGAAAAACTATACTATTTATAAAACCTTATTTCTGTGGCTTATTGGCATTGTGGCCATAAATTTTATTGCTGCCAACTTTTTTGAACGTATAGATTTAACTCAAGACCAGCGATACACACTTTCTCCGGCAGCGATGGAAATTGTTTCAGATGCCGATTCTCCTGTTGTTATAGAAGTTTTCCTGGAAGGGAATTTCCCCTCAGAATTTAGGCGACTTCGAAATGAAACCAGGCAAATGCTGGAAGAGTTTTCGGCTTACAATTCAAATATTAAATTCACTTTTATCAATCCTTTAGAAGAAAGCAACGATGCCGAAGCTGTTGCCCAGAAATTTTACCAGCAGGGAATGGCGCCGGCAAGAGTGAGCGTTCAGGAAAATGGTAAAAGCTCTGAAGCTCTGGTTTTTCCCTGGGCGGTGGCCAGGATGGGAGATCAAAAAGTGCAAATTCCATTATTAAAAAATAAACTGGGTGCTACAGAGGAAGAGCGTGTATCCAGCTCGGTACAACAACTGGAGTATGCCTTTGCCAACGCACTTAACAAATTGGTATATCCGCGTAAAAAGAAAATAGCGGTAATGCGAGGCAATGGGGAATTACCAGATGCCCAAATAGCAAGCTTTATAAAAACCTTACAGGATTATTATTTTATGGCGCCGTTTACTTTAGATTCGGTGGCGATAAACCCTCAAAAAACACTGCAACAATTAAGCGAATTCGATTTAATTATTGAAGCAAAACCTACCCAGGCTTTTACCGAGAAAGAAAAATATGTGTTAGATCAATATATGATGCAGGGAGGGAAGTCCCTTTGGTTAACTGAAGCCGTTGCTATGGAAACCGATAGCTTGTTAAACCCTTCGGGCAGGGCTTTTGCCTTACCGCGCGACCTTAATTTAGGCGATTTTTTCTTTTCTTACGGCATTAGGATAAACCCTGTTTTGATCAACGATATTTATTCAGCACCAATTATTTTGGCTTCGGGGCAGGGAAACAATACCCGGTTTAATCCTTACCCATGGTTTTACAGTCCGTTAACCACTTCGCCAAACAACCACCCAATTATCAATAATATTGAAGCGGTTAAATTTGAATATGCCAATCAAATTGATACGCTCCAAAATACTCTTGAAAAAACAGTTTTGCTAAGCAGTTCCCCCCAAACCAAGGTTGAAGGTACGCCCCGTGAAATTAGTCTTGATATGGTGAGTAGGGAGCCTAATCTAGCTGCCTATAAAGATGGTGAGCAACCATTGGCAGTTTTGCTGGAAGGTAATTTTACTTCGGTTTATAAAAACAGGATTAAACCTTTTGAAATTGAAAATCCTTTGCAGGAAAGTGAAGGCACAAAAATGCTGGTAATAGCGGACGGCGATGTTATTAAAAACCAGGTTCAACGTGGTAAACCCCTGGAGCTTGGCTTTGAGCCTTATACGGGAAATACCTATGGCAATAAAGAATTTTTGCTGAATGCGGTTAATTATATGCTTGACGACAACGGACTTATAGATATACGAAGTAAAGAAATAAGTATTGCCTTTCTGGACGATCAAAAAACTTTAGCAGAACGCGAAAAGTGGCAGGTAATCAATATTGTTCTTCCCTTAATTGTTTTGGGATTATTCGCCTTTGGCTTTAATTACTTCCGAAAAAAGAAATATCTGAAATAGCATTTCTGTACTTTACATTTATAGAAATGAAATCGACATATTAACAATTTCAAACCTATTATTTGGTTTAAGTGTTTGTTTTCTAATGTTTTGTGTAATATTTTATTGTTTATGATGTTAATAAAAACTCCCCGTCGCAAGCTTAACTTTTAATCAATTAAAATATATTTGTATTGATTTCTAATTAATCACAAAGCCGATGAAATTTATTGTATCCAGCAGTTATTTGCTGAAACAGCTTCAGATATTGGGTGGGGTTATAAACAACACCAACACCCTTCCAATTTTAGACAATTTTTTATTCGATCTTAAGCAAGATGAGCTTACGGTTTCTGCTTCAGATCTTGAAACTACCATGTCTGCAAAACTTAAGGTAGAATCAGATTCCGAAGGAAAAATAGCAGTTCCTGCTAAATTGCTTTTAGACACGCTAAAAACCTTTCCGGAACAGCCATTAACCTTTGTAGCCGAAGATAATAATACTATTGAATTAAGTTCTAACCACGGTAAATACGCGCTTGCTTATGCCGATGGCGAGGAGTTTCCTAACCCTGTGGAATTGGAAGACCCGAGCAGTACTGTATTAGAAGGAGATATTTTAGCAACCGCTATTAGTAAAACTATTTTTGCTTCAGGTAACGACGATCTTCGTCCGGTAATGAGTGGGGTTTTCTTTCAGTTTACGGGAGAAGGCTTAACTTTTGTAGCTACCGATGCACATAAATTGGTAAAATATCAACGCGAAGATGTTACTGCTTCGCAGGCTTCAGAATTTATAATGCCTAAAAAACCGCTAAATCTTTTAAAAGGAATTTTGGCCGGTAGTGAAAGTGAAGTTCTAATAGAATATAACGATGCCAATGCGAAATTCACTTTTGATGATACGCAACTGGTTTGCCGTTTAATAGACGGGAAATATCCAAATTACGAAGCGGTAATTCCAAAAGAAAACCCGAATAAACTAAGCATAGAACGCAACCAGTTTTTGAGTTCGGTGAGAAGGGTTTCTATTTTCTCTAATAAAACCACACACCAGGTAAGATTAAAAATTGCCGGTGCCGAATTAAATATTTCTGCTGAAGATGTAGATTACAGCAACAAGGCAGAAGAGCGTTTAACCTGTTCTTACCAGGGAGACGATATGCAAATTGGTTTCAACTCTCGTTTCCTTACCGAAATGTTGAACAATTTAACTTCAGATGAAGTACAACTGGAAATGAGTTTGCCAAATCGCGCGGGAATTCTAACGCCTGTAGATGGTTTAGATCCGGGAGAAAAAATTACAATGCTGGTGATGCCGGTAATGCTTAATAATTAGTATTGAGTATATAGTATCGATTATTTATTAAAAAGCAGCCAATTGGCTGCTTTTTTATTGGTATTTTAGAAGGTAAACTGCTCCGAGGTAGTCTACCGAATAGAGCTTCTGGCGAACTTTGAAACCTGTAAGGTTTTTTACCTTAAATGTGTGCAATAAAAATATAGTAAAAAGGCAGCCAAATAGGCTGCCTTTCTGGTTTTCGAAATTATTTATGATGAAGATTTAAATAACGAATCTTCTACTTTATTATTTGAATGCTTAAAGGATAATTGGGAGTTTCTCCATTCCCCACTTTTATGGCATTTAAAATAGGGAGGATGAGCATAATAAGGGCAATGCCAATAAGCCCAATAATGCCAAGCCCGAACAAAAAGATTAGCGGAATACATATTAGGCTGTATATAAACATACTTATTTGAAAGTTAAGAATCATTTTTCCGTGAAAATTCATTCCTAAAACTTTATCTTTTTGTGTAAGCCATAAAATTAAGGGAACAATAAAACCGCCAATTCCTGTAATAAGGTCCAGTAACTGACTTAAATGGGTAATAACAAGCATTTGGTTGTCTTCTCTCATAGCGTTCTCTCGGCTTCCCTCAATAGTGGATGAGGCTGTATTTTGATTCATAACGTATTAATTCAATAAAAATATTTTACAGTAAAGATATCCTATTTTCTTCTAACTTGGAATAGGTTTTAGATTGATTATAATGTACCTTTTATTAATAGACGAGTTCTTAAGTACTTTGTTACATTTTTAAACGATTCAATTTTCCTCCCCTATTATTGAAGAATTTTGATTTTATGTTACGATTTTATTGGCACCGCCAAAGGCTGTAATACCCCGAGGTAGTTTATTTTAGACAACTGCTGACTAAAACCTGCATACTGCAAACTGATTTTTTATCTTTGCAGTATGAAATTAAACGATACCATTGTAGCCCTTGCCACACCTTCAGGTGCCGGGGCTATTGCTATTATTAGGGTTTCCGGTCCCAAAGCATTGAACATTGTTTCTCCACTTTTTAGGGCTAAGAGTAAAAAAAAGCTAAGTGATCAGGCCAGTCATACCTTACATTTGGGGAATTTGATGGATGAGGATCGTACCCTAGATGAAGTGCTGATTTCGGTGTTTCGAGCCCCTAAATCTTATACAGGGGAAGAAACGGTAGAAATCTCCTGTCACGGAAGTCCCTATATTCAGCAGGAAATTATTCAGTTAATGATAAGAAAAGGATGTAGATCGGCCGAAGCCGGTGAATTTACCATGCGTGCTTTTTTAAACGGAAAAATGGATTTAAGCCAGGCTGAAGCGGTAGCCGATTTAATTTCTTCTGAAAACCAGGCTTCCCACCAAATGGCCATGCAACAAATGCGAGGCGGATTTTCGAATGAAATTCATAGGTTACGACAGGAATTACTGGATTTTGCTTCTTTAATTGAGTTAGAATTAGACTTCTCAGAAGAAGATGTAGAGTTTGCAAATAGAGATCAGTTTAAAGAATTGGTTGCCAGAATTCAACAGGTTTTAAAACGTTTAATAGATTCTTTTGCCACCGGGAATGTACTTAAAAATGGAATTCCTGTAGCGATTGTTGGCGAACCAAATGTTGGAAAATCTACATTATTAAATTCCCTCTTAAATGAAGAACGAGCTATCGTTTCTGAAGTAGCCGGGACCACAAGGGATTCTATTGAAGACGAAATGAGTATTGGCGGTGTTGGATTTAGGTTTATTGATACTGCTGGAATACGTGAAACTGAAGATATTGTAGAAAGTATTGGTATTAAGCGAACTTTTGAGAAAATTGGGCAGGCGCAGGTAGTAATGTATTTGTTTGATACGTCTAGATTAGAAGAAATTTCTCAGGAAAAATCTTCTCAGGATAACATTAGTTTATCGAAGTTAATTGTTGAAATCGAAAAAATAAAAAATCAATTTCCTCAGAAACCTTTAATCATTGTTCCTAACAAAATAGACCAGCTTTCTGAAGATGCTTTGTTACGGTTAAAAGAAAGCCTGGGCACTATTTCCGGAACCAGTTTACAGTTATTGTCGGCTAAAACCGGAGTTGGAGTAGAGGAGCTAAAAGAAAAATTACTTGAGTTTGTAAACACAGGAGCTTTGAGAAATAATAATACCATTGTAACCAATAGTCGTCATTACAATGCACTTTTAAAAGCTTTGGAAGAAATCAACAAAGTAGAAGAAGGTCTAAACACCGGTTTATCAGGCGATTTATTGGCCATAGATATTCGCGAAGCTTTGGAATATTTTGGAGAAATCACCGGCCAGGTCACCAATGATGAATTATTGGGAAATATTTTTTCTAATTTCTGTATCGGAAAGTAAATAAGCGATTGTTTTATCTGGTATTTCAAATGCTATTAAAGATTAGTTTACAATACTGAGAAAATGTGCCCAACATCAAATGATTTAATAGGTTGGAGGGATGGTAATGAAATATTTATTTCAAGGATACTTTTATGCAATAATGATGGAATATCCCTGACTCAAGAAGAAATTAAAGTACTTCGGGTTATTTTATCCCAAGAAATATTAGATCCACAAGTTCTTAAAAGGAAATTGTAACCTGCGATCTAACCAGGGAAATAAAGAATCCTGAGTAGAATAGCTTAACGCAACAAACCAATTCTAATTAAAGGTGATTACAGTTTAATATGAGTCTATCCATAAATGTCAAAAATCTTTTAGTTAGTAAACCTTATTGCTATTTTAAAAACTTAGATTGAATTAAAAACATCATGAAGATATTTACACTGTTAGTATTTTTAACCTGTTCCCAATTTTGTTTTTCACAAGCTAAACTTTCTGAAGAAACAAAAACTGAAAAGCTTATTCAGGTATGGGGATTATTAAAATATCATCATCCTGAAGTAAGTAGGGGTGAATTCAATATCAATGCTGAGTTCCTTACGCAGTTAGAAAAAATGAAGAGGATAGATAGTCGCAAGGAATTTAATGCAAAACTCCTGGACTGGGTAGAAGGCTTTGATTCAAGAAAACTAAAGCCGAAAAAGAATTGGAAAAAGAGAGATAGACTCTTTAGTGGAAATGCTGACTTTGATTGGATAGCAAAGTCATATTTTAGTAAAAATTTACAGGCACTTCTGGAGAATATTCAATTCAATAAAAACTATAAAGATCATTATGCATCGGTCCACAGTTTAGCCAGTTTTGTTGAATTTGAGAATGATAAACCACTGGAGGATTTTGATGCAACCAACAAAGCTCACCGGCTACTATTTTTGGCGCACTTCTGGAATGCCATGAAATACTGGAACGTTAATATTTATCTTACTGAAACACCCTGGAATCAAGTGTTACCTGAAATGATCAAGGAATTTAGCAAGGACGGTTCAGGGACCTTTGAGTTGGCTAAAGAGAAACTTTTCAGTAAACTAAACGATTCCCACGCAAATTACTACTCAAGTCATACACTAAAGTCGCTTACTCATTTTCCAAACTTTGGAGGGAGAATAATCAATGATTCCCTTCTAGTCACAAGGATCTTTAATAAAGATTCAATAAAGAGGAATAAAATTTCTGTTGGAGATATTATCTATTCCGTAGAAGGTGTGAAACTCGGGAAGTATTACACTGATAAATTTTCATCAGTTATTAGTGTTTCCAATGAAAACTACCTTAAAAATGAAATTCAAAATAATTATTTACTGGCATCTGATAGAGACTCCATTAAGGTAGGTCTCTTAAAAAAGAATGGAGATAGGGTGAAGCAATATATTCATTTATATGCATTGAAGAATTCGTATGAAAAGTATCGACGAAAGCACCCTGAAAGAACTGAAAACTGGAAAATGTTGAGTGAACAAATTGGTTATATGAATTTGTATGAGATTACCAAAGATGAAGTAGATGTTGCATTTGAGAAATTTGAAGGAACAAAGGGAATTGTTATAGATCTTCGTAATTATCCACAAAATATTTCTACAGGTACTCTTCCGAAGCATTTGTATCCACGTCGAAAGAAATTCGTAAAGGCACTTGCTCCTAATTTGCCGGCGTATGGGAAGCCTGATTATAAATCACCTCTAAGGTGGATTATGAACCCTTTTGCTGCCGGAAAGCGGAATAAAAGTTATTATAAAGGAACAGTTGTTCTGCTTGTAGACAGATCTACTTTAAGTAAAGCAGAATGGATAGGAATGGCAATACAAGCTGCTCCGAATGTTATTACGCTTGGAGAACAAACCGGAGGTGCTGTTCTCAACAGAAATGAACTAATTTTAATGGATGGTACATCCATAGATTTTACTAAAATGACCGCATTTTATCCAGAGGGAATGGAGGTGCAACGTAATGGCTTACAATTGGATCATGAAATTCAAGAAAGTGCCAAAAATTATAATAAAAATCTTTATCTGGAAAAGGCAATAGAAGTAATCGAGCAGTCCTGGAATTGAAAGAAATTGGAGCTTAAAAAAAGCACTTTGAGAGGTTTAAAAAATATACCTTCAGAAAGATAGATAGTACTAGATTTTATGAGATACATAATTTTATATATTTCAGATTTTAATATATGAATAATGTTCAAAATTAATCAGCATTAAATACCTGATAATATTTTTATAAATGTTAAAAATAACATTTGTACCCATTTTACACCTCATCATTCCATAGCCCCAATTTTTTAGGGAATAGGGGACTTATCCTTAGTAATATTTAAAACAGACTTTGTTGATTATAATTAATCGAAAACTTAAAAAGGGATTTAAATACCCTTACTTAATAAAAGATTTGATGAGTTTGCACTAATATTTGGTTTTGAAACTGCAAAATAAACTAAAGCGAGTAAAAGCTTTTATTTCCCCAAAAAAATCCTTTACATTTGAAAACGTAAACTTTAGGGGTGCTAATTGTTAGCAATTGGCTGAGATAAAACCCTTTGAACCTGATCCGGTTAATACCCGCGAAGGGAAAAGTGTTATCTACATATTTTCTATCATGATTCCATTCTGGAGGAATCCTGGTTTGTATTTACTTTTTTTTGGGGAACCTCCCTACAGTTTACAGCTATAAAATATTAAACAAATGATAACTGTAAACGTAAACAACACCGCCCACACCTTTAAATCACCATACAGCCTTCAGGACCTTCTGATAAAGCTTGCTATTTCTGAAAAAGGGATTGCTGTAGCCGTTAATAACCAGATTATTTCTAAGAGCAATTGGAAGCAGCACGAATTAGCCGAAGGTGAAAACATACTTATTATTAGGGCCACTCAGGGAGGATAAATATACCTCGGAAGAGTTTTCCGAAAGTTAAAATATATAACCACTAAACAGAAGTAATTATGAAAAAGGAGCAAACTCCAAAGCAGCAAACCATTAGCCGGGAACCTTTTCCCAATTCCGAAAAGATTTATGTAAACGGAAAAATTCACTCTAATGTTAAAGTTCCAATGCGAATGATCTCCCTTAGTGATACCGTAGATAAATTTAATGGAACAACAGAAAAAAACGATCCTGTTTTAATCTATGACACCAGTGGTCCATACACCGATCCCTCTATAGAGATAGATGTACGAAAAGGACTGCGGCCTATTCGCAACAGTTGGATTGCCGGCCGGGAAGATGTAGAGCAACTCCAGGGACCTTCTTCGGCCTATGGGCGTGAAAGAGGGAATAATGAAAAGTTGGAGGAATTTCGTTTTAAAAGGAATCGAAAGCCGCTTAAAGCAAAACCCGGAAAAAATGTAACCCAGATGCACTATGCCAGGAAAGGCATTATCACTCCAGAAATGGAATTTATAGCCATTCGTGAAAACCAAAAGATGGAGGAGATAAATCATATTTCAAAACAACATCCGGGTAATAGTTTTGGTGCCAGTATTCCTAAAGTAATTACTCCTGAATTTGTACGAGATGAGGTTGCCCGCGGAAGAGCAATTATTCCTTCCAATATTAATCATCCAGAAAATGAACCTATGATCATTGGCAGAAACTTTCTGGTAAAAATCAATGCCAACATTGGAAATTCAGCAGTGTCCTCTTCCATTGAAGAAGAAGTTGAAAAAGCGGTCTGGGCCTGCCGTTGGGGAGCAGACACTATTATGGATCTTTCCACCGGAAAAAATATTCATGAAACTCGGGAGTGGATACTTAGGAATTCTCCGGTGCCCATAGGGACAGTACCAATTTACCAGGCCCTGGAAAAAGTAAACGGCAAAGCCGAAGATCTTACTTGGGAAATCTTCAGGGATACACTTATCGAGCAGGCTGAGCAGGGAGTGGATTATTTTACTATTCATGCCGGAGTGCGGTTAGCTTACATCCCACATACTGCTAAAAGAGTAACAGGTCTTGTTTCTCGTGGAGGATCTATTATGGCAAAATGGTGCTTGGCACATCATAAAGAGAGCTTCCTGTACACCCATTTTGAGGATATCTGTGAGATTATGAAAGCTTACGATGTTTCTTTCTCTCTTGGAGATGGCCTGCGCCCTGGAAGTATTGCTGATGCTAACGATTATGCACAATTCGCCGAACTTGAAACTTTGGGTGAACTTACAAAAATTGCCTGGAAGCATGATGTGCAATGCATTATAGAGGGCCCCGGACATATACCCATGCACATGATAAAGGAGAATATGGATAAACAATTGGAAGTTTGTGGGGAAGCACCTTTTTATACTTTAGGACCATTAACCACAGATATTGCTCCCGGTTACGACCACATTACCAGTGGAATTGGTGCCGCAATGATCGGTTGGTTCGGCTGTGCTATGCTCTGTTACGTGACTCCAAAAGAACATCTGGGATTGCCCAACAGGGATGATGTAAAGGAAGGAGTAATAACCTACAAAATAGCAGCCCATGCTGCCGATCTGGCAAAAGGACATCCCGGAGCACAGCACAGGGATGATGCTTTGAGTAAAGCGCGATTCGAGTTCCGTTGGGAAGATCAGTTTAACCTTGCTCTTGATCCAGATACCGCAAGGTCTTATCATGATGAGACCCTACCTTCTGAAAATGCCAAAGTAGCTCACTTCTGTTCTATGTGTGGCCCGAATTTCTGTTCAATGAAAATAACTCAGGACGTTCGAAAATTCGCTAATGAAAACGGAATGGATACGGAAGAAGCGATCGAGGAAGGGATGAAGAAAAAATCGGAAGAATTTAAAGCAAAAGGAAGTCAGGTTTATCTCTAAAAGCGATTCTAATGTTAATTCTTTTTACGCCGGAAGAAAACAAAAGTACAGAAAAGGAGCAGCTCATTTATTTTTTGGAGAATGAGCTGTCAGTTTTGCACGTTCGCAAACCTAAAATAACAGAATTAGAATTGAGATCTTGGTTATCTCAATTTGAAGAAAAATATCTTCGGAAAATGGTACTTCATCAGCATCACGGTTTAGCTGAAGCTTTCCCTGTGAAGGGGATTCATTTAAAAGAAAATATCAGGAGAAAACAAGAGAACCTGGAGCTATATATAGAGCATTACAAATTAAATGGCTTTACTATTAGTTCCTCATTTCACGATTTTGAAAATATGAAAACCGGAGCTCTGTTATTTGACTACGTTATTCTGAGTCCTGTTTTTACTTCTGTTTCAAAAGAAGGATATCAAGGAAAAGAATTTAATGTAGAAAAATTTCCTCACAAAGTGGTCGCGTTAGGGGGAATTGAAGCCGATAAAATACCTAGAGTAAAGTATCTCGGATACGAGGGAGTAGCAGTAATGGGAGCCATATGGCTGGCTGAAAACAAGCAACAGGCTTTTAATGAAATCTATAATAAATACAGAAATGTTTATAAATAGCAAGCCCTTTGTATTGAGTATAGCTGGATTCGACCCCTCAGGGGGAGCCGGATTACTGGCAGATGTCAAGACCTTTGAAAGTCTGGGGTGTTATGGACTTGGGGTAAACACAGCAAATACTATCCAGAATGATGTCAAATTTGAAGCTTGTTACTGGACTTCTGAAGCTATTATTCTTCAGCAACTCGAACTCTTATTGGAAAGATTCCCGGTGGAAGTTGTAAAGATAGGAATCATTCAAAACCTTCAGACCCTAGACCTGGTCATCAATAAATTACTGTTAAAAAATAAAGACATTAGGATTATTTGGGATCCGGTTTTAAAATCCAGTAGCGGATTTTCTTTTCAAAATTCACGAGAATTCCAGGAAGATATTGACTCAATTCTGGAGAAAATATTTGTTGTTACTCCCAATTTCTATGAATTAAAAATGTTCTACCCTGAATTAGATATAGAAGAAACTATCGGGAGAATAACTAGCAAAAGCAATTTATATCTTAAAGGGGGGCACAGAATTGCAAATACCGGGCGCGACGAACTATTTACCACAAAAGGTGGGTGTCTTGGTTTAGAACCCCTTAGAACAGATTGTTCAGAAAAACACGGTAGCGGATGTGTTTTTGCATCAGCATTGGCAGCGCATTTAGTTTTGGGTGAATCTCTTCCGGGAGCTGCCCGAAAAGCAAAAATATATATTGAAAAAATATTAGCATCAAATAACACATTACTAGCATACCATAACCTATGATTTCGAACTTACATTATATATCGCAGGGAAAAACTCCTGAAGAACATTTGAAAAATATACATAAGATGTGTGTGGCTGGAGCCAACTGGGTTCAATTACGGCTTAAAGATGAAACTTTTGAAACAGTTTTGAAAACAGCAAAAGCAGGAAAGGACATTTGTGATGAATTCCAGGTGAAATTAATAATTAATGATTTTCCGGAAATAGCACACAAAGTTGATGCCCATGGTGTTCATTTGGGAAAAGAAGATGAGTGTCCTTTGGAAGCCAGAAAATTACTGGGGCCAGATAAAATTATTGGAGGAACCGCTAATACATTGAAGGATTGTGAAGGCTTGTGTGAAAAGCAGGTAGATTATATTGGCCTTGGTCCATTTCGTTTTACAACTACCAAAAAGAAGCTTAGCCCTATATTGGGGGCGGAAGGATACCAAAAACTGTTGAGTAACCTTCGTGCCGGCGGAAAATTCATTCCAGTGATTGCTATTGGAGGGATAACTCTGGAGGATATTCCGATTTTAGCAAAAAGTGGAGTACAGGGAGTAGCTATTTCGGGCCACCTAAATGCACAGGCAGAACCTGAAAAAATACTTCAGAAAATCAAACAACAATTTTCAGAAAAACAATTATGAGTAAAATAGATCAATTAAACATTGCAGATAGAACCTTTTCTTCTCGGTTATTCACGGGGACAGGAAAATTTAGCTCTTCCCAGGTGATGCAGCAAGCAATATTAGCTTCAGAAAGTGAACTGGTCACGGTGGCTTTGAAACGAGTAGAGCCTGGGAATGATGACGATGAAATGTTCTCATCTTTGAAAAATCCTGGCATCAGTCTACTTCCTAACACATCAGGAGTGCGCAATGCAAAGGAAGCGGTATTTGCCGCGCAAATGGCCAGAGAAGCACTTGAAACGAATTGGGTGAAAGTAGAGATCCATCCCGACCCTAAATATTTACTGCCCGACCCCGTAGAAACTTTAAAAGCTTGTGAGGAGCTTGTAAAATTGGGGTTTGTAGTGATGCCATACATTCATGCAGATCCTGTTTTGTGCAAACGGTTGGAAGAAGTTGGGGTACAATGTGTAATGCCTCTGGGCGCGCCCATTGGTAGCAATAAAGGACTCAAAACGCTTGACTTTCTGGAAATTATAATCGACCAAAGCAATGTGCCGGTAATTATAGACGCGGGAATTGGAAGCCCATCTCACGCTGCGCACGCGATGGAAATTGGAGCCGATGCTGTTTTGGTGAATACTGCCATTGCGGTTTCGCAAAATCCGGTAGCTATAGCAAAAGCATTTAAAATGGCCGTAGAAGCCGGTAGGATAGCTTATACCTCAAAACTAGCTCCACAAAGATCACAAGCCCAGGCAAGCAGCCCATTAACACAATTTCTATATGAGTAGTTTTAAACATACTTTGAATAAGTATTCCTGGGGTGATGTGCAGCAAAGTATTTCTGCCAAAACAGAAGCAGATGTGCTTACTGCACTGCAGAATGGGAAAAGGGATCTTGAGGATTTTAAAGCCCTTATTTCTCCTGCCGCAAAGCCTTTTCTCGAACAAATGGCGCAACAAAGCAGAATTATTACCAAAAAGCGCTTTGGGAATACCATGCAAATGTACGCCCCTATGTATTTAAGCAATGAATGCCAAAATATTTGTACCTATTGTGGGTTTAGCATGACGAACAAAATCCCCAGAAAGACCTTAAGCGATTCAGAGATAATTAAAGAAGCCGAATTTTTAAAATCTAAAGGTTATGATCATATTTTACTGGTAACGGGAGAAGCGAACAAAACTGTGGGAGTTGATTATATGTGCAATGCTGTAAAGGTGTTAAGACCATATTTCTCCAATATTTCGATTGAAATACAGCCTTTAGATCAGGATGAATATGAAACACTGATTGAAAACGGACTTTATGCAACATTGGTTTACCAGGAGACTTACCATCGGGAGACTTATAAGATTCATCACCCAAAAGGAAAAAAATCAAATTTTGATTATCGCCTGGAAACTGCAGACAGGTTGGGAAAAGCAGGCATCCATAAGATAGGTATAGGGGCTTTGCTGGGGCTGGAAGACTGGAGAGTAGACAGTTTTTTTACCGCTTTACACCTTAAATATTTACAAAAAACCTACTGGAAAACGAGATATTCTATTTCCTTTCCGCGATTGCGTCCCTTCAGCGGCGGGCTGGAACCTAAAGTGGAAATGACAGACTCTGATCTACTTCAGGTAATTTGCGCATATAGGCTACTGGATGAAGAGGTAGAATTATCTATTTCTACTCGGGAAAATGAAGTTTTCAGGAATAATATAGTCCACCTTGGCATTACTTCAATGAGTGCTGAATCTAAAACAAATCCAGGTGGTTATGTGGTAGAATCACAGTCTTTGGAGCAATTCGAAATTTCTGATGAAAGAAGTACAGAGGTTATTGCACAAATGCTTTCCGGATCGGGTATAGAGCCTGTCTGGAAAGATTGGGAGAAAAGCTGGTAAATTATGTTGACAAGAAAAGAAAAACAGCGGTACAATCGGCATACCTTGTTGGATGAAATAGGAGAAGTTGGGCAGTCAAAATTAAAAGATGCTAAAGTACTGGTAATTGGAGCAGGTGGTTTGGGTTGCCCTGTTTTACAGTATTTAGCTGCTGCCGGAGTTGGGAAAATAGGGATCATAGATGATGACGTGGTAGATATTTCTAATTTACAGCGGCAGATTCTTTATGTTGAAAAAAATGTAGGTGAACCAAAAGTGATTGCTGCCAAAAATAGGCTTCAGAAGATGAATTCTGCTATAGATATCGTGGTTTATAATGAGAGGCTAACGGCAAATAATGCACAGGAGCTTTTCTTAATGTATGATATCGTCGTGGAAGGAAGTGATAATTTCACCACTAAATATCTGGCAAATGATGCTGCAGTTTTAACAAATAAACCATTGGTGTTCGGTTCTATTTATAAATTTGATGGGCAGGTTTCGGTATTTAATTATAAAAATGGACCTACTTACCGTTGCCTGTTTCCAGCAGTAGGTTCTGCAGAAGAAATGCCTTCCTGCAGCCAAGTTGGCGTTTTAGGAATACTTCCGGGAATTATCGGAAACCTGCAGGCGAACGAAGTGCTAAAAATAATTTTAGGGATAGGCGAGGTTTTATCAGGAAAACTTCTGCTTTTTGATGCCCTTCAAATGCAAACCCAATTAATACCTTTCTCCAGAGATCCCGAAGCGAAAATAACGGAATTGAAAGAAGTTAATTCTTTATGTGCAACTGCTATTTCAGACTCAGTCACCTACGATGAGTACCTTAAGTCTCCCGAATGTTTCAATTTGCTGGATGTAAGGAATGCTGAAGAGCGAATAGCATTTAGCATCGGAGGACTACACATTCCACTTTCACAGTTAGAAAGCAGGTATAGCGAATTAACTTCCAAAGATAATCTGCTGGTTTATTGTGCCTCTGGTATAAGAAGTTTGAAAGCAATTACTGTACTTAAAAAGATATTTAATAGGAAGAAGATATTTAACCTTGCAGGTGGGATACAAAAGTTAAAATTTGATTCTGAAAGATAAAGTTTAAAGGAATAGGACAAAAAACTGTATAATGAAATTGTATGAAAGGCACTTTTATTGAATTGCTTATCTTTCATTTGTAAAAGTACTATAATATTGAAATTACGTTCTTTAAATTGTCTCTGGCTTGTTAAACAAAGCTAACGGGCTTGTAACAAAAAAATTAAACTTTAAGCTGAATAACTAAACGTAAAAGCGAGGAAGGTAAAAGTATTTATTGTGATGGTGGAGCTGAGTTAATTAACGAACTACCTAAAAATGATCTCATAAATGAACCTGACATTTCGGTTATACCATTTTTGCTGAAAATGATACAAGGTTATGACTTTCATCTACATTTTCACCTCTTCTCAAAAACTAATCATGAATAATTTTCTTATTTTTAAACAAACTCTAAAATGATGGAAGACTCCTTTTTTAAAAAAATATACAACCATACCAATATTAAAAAGGACGACTACAATACCATTATTAATGCCCATACCAAAGTTGATTTTTCAAAAAATGATATTGTACTAAATGAAAACCAAATCAATAATGCTTACTATTTAGTAAAAAGCGGATTGTTCCGATCGTATGTTGTTGATTATAAAGGCAACGAAATTACAACCGGATTTTTTGGCCCTTATGATATTTTAATTGAAGTCGCTTCATTGTTTCTCCGCATTCCTTCAAAAGAAACTATCCAGGCGCTAACAGACTGTGAAGTTTATAAAATTAAGTTTAACGATTTCCAGAATCTTTACAGCAACATAGAAGGTTTCACAGAATGGGGCCGTAATTGGATGTCTCACCAACTTTTTATGGCAAAAAAAAGAGCGGTTACTATGCATACGCAAAGTGCTTCCCAAAGGTATTTAAGTTTAGTTAAGGAAAAACCGCAAATCATTAAAGAAGTGCCGTTAAAATATATTGCTACTTATTTAGGGGTTACCGATACTTCTTTGAGTAGGATTAGAAAAGAAGTGCTTTCTCAAACAGAGAAGTTGCCATAGGACAAGATTTTATTGAGTTCTTTTTTTGAAGTTTGTAAGTATCTTATTTAGAAATAGAAATGACAGGGATAGAAGAAAATACATTCAATGAATTTCATAAAATAACGTTGAGATTATTGAAAATTCTTGCTGCTTTATCTGAGGAACAAATAAATTCTTCTCCCAATAAAGGCTGGTCTCCAGGGCAATTAGGAGAACATCTATTAAAATCTTATGCATCTGTTGATACATTGAACGGCAAAACGAAAAGAACAAATCGGCCTATGGGCCAAAAATTGGGGCCAGTTAAAACCTTATTTTTGGATATTTCGATTAAAATGGATTCTCCGGAGGCTATTCTCCCAACCCAGGAAAGAATAATCAAAAAAGATTTAATAGAGGCCTTAAAAAATAGGGTTGAGCAAATAAAAGAAGTGATAAAAAACAAAGATTTGTCTTTAACCTGTACGGATTTTTCAATTCCCGAGTATGGCGAATTCACAAGGTATGAATGGATATGGTTCAATATTTACCATACCCACAGGCATATTCTTCAACTGGAAAATATGAGGGTATTGAGTAGTAATAAAGATGTTGAATCAAAATGAAAATTTTAAAGGTAATTCAGGCTTATTTTCTTGGTTTTAAATAAGTGGTAATGCAATTTTTGGATATCTTCTCGATGATAGGTTTAAATTCAGTCGTCCCCAAATCTCCAGCACAAAAAATAGAAGGGATATCCTATTTCAAAAAGGTATTAGTAGAAGAGTGTAAGAGTATCAAATTCTATAAGTTCATCGAGTATAAAACTGTTTTTTAAAATTATAAAGCAATAATATGTTGTCCTAAATAGAGAACTTGCCATATGGAAAGTTCTTTTTTGTTTTCTTTTTTAACTTTTGTAGTAATAACTGTTTAAAATATTCAAAATATGAAAAGAATTAATCCCGTGGTATGGTTCGAAATTTATGTAAGTGATATAAGTAGGGCTACAAAATTTTACGAAAAAGTACTTCAAGTAGTTATGGAAGATATGAGCGACCCAACAAATCCATCCATCCAAATGAAATGTTTTCCCAGTGATATGGAAAATTATGGGGCTGCTGGCGCTTTGGTGAAAATGGAATCAGTAAAGCCCTCTACCAATGGAAGCCTTGTTTATTTTGGTTGTGAGGATTGTAAAATTTTAGAAAATCGGGCGGCAGAAAATGGAGCTGAAATTATTCAACCCAAAATGGCTATTGGTGAGCATGGTTTTATTTCTATAATTAAAGATACTGAAGGTAACTCTATTGGATTCCATTCTATAAATTAAGTGTGTGTTATGGAAAGCATTGAACATGTTAATTATATAAAGGCACCAATCGCAAAGGTCTATAAAACACTAACCACTAAAGAAGGTTTAGGGAACGTTTGGACGAAGAAACTCAAAGTGAAACCTGAAATTGGCTTTGTCAATGAGTTTGATTTTGATGAAGGTTACATCACGAAGTTTAAGGTTATTGAACTTATAGAGAACAATAAAATCGTTTGGGAATGTATCGCTTCTGATGAAGAGTGGGTAGGCACGAAAGTTTCTTTTGGACTATCGGAAAAAGATAATGTCACAACCGTAACCCTTAAACATTACTATTGGAGGGAGCGCACAGGCTTTTATCGTTGGTGCAATTACAATTGGGCTATGTTTCTCTATCGATTGAAGACTTATATTGAAAACTAAAACTGCTTATGATTGAAGGTATAAAGTGTGATTTAATAAATACAACACTGGTTTATTTAAAAGATTAATAGATGAAACAACAGATAACATCCTTTTTGACTTTCCAAAAAAGCAATGCAGAACAGGCTATGAACTTTTACGTGGATATATTCAATAATTCGAAAGTGATTGAGGTACAACGTTACGGAAATGATGGGGCAGGTAAAGAGGGAACGCTTATGAGAGGTGTTTTTGAGTTAAACGGTAAACAGTTTATATGTAGCGACAGTTTTATTCAACATAAATGGGACTTTACACCTGCAGTATCAAATTGGGTAGAATGCGAAACGAAAGAAGAGCTTAATCGACTCTATAAAACCCTCTCGGAGAGCGGTGATGTCAAGATGCCCTTAGATAATTACGGTTTTAGTAAGCTATTTGCTTTTGTAGAAGATAAATTTGGGCTTTCGTGGCAATTAAATTTGGAATAAGTATCATTCTATTGGGAACAAATTAAAGTTTAATGAAAATGAAAGTAAATCAAATTTGGGCAAATCTTGGCGTAGAAAATATTGAGCGAACTAAATCTTTTTATAAGTCGTTGGGGTTTCAGTTAAATGGAGAGCCTTCAGAAGACTTGGTCAGTTTCTTTTTTGGTCCTGAAGATTTTGTGATTCATTTCTTCAAAAAAGAAAAGTTGGAAGCAAGTTTAGAAGGAAGTTGTGCCAATTTAAGTAGCGGTAACGAAGTACTGTTTTCTTTAGCTGTTGAAACCAAGGGAGAATATGACCAATTCGTAACAGACATAAAGAATGCAGGAGGCAGAATTTTATTCGACTCAAACAAGAATAAAAAAGAATTATATGATAAAAATGGATTTATCGTCTGTGTCTTTTCAGATCTTGATGGTCATAAATTTAACTTGCTCTACACTGCAAATATGTAAACTTAAAAGCTTTAAATAATGACCAAAATGATATCCAGGACAGATTGCGGCAACTCCCCTAAAATGGAGTTTTTAAAAGAAATTAATATTGCCTTTGCCGAAGGGAACGTCATATTCTTAAAAGAGGGTGTTACAGATGATATTGTATGGAACATAATTGGGGATAGGAAAATTGAGGGCAGAGCAAATTTTGTGAAAGCATTAGAAGAACTACAATCCTTGAAAGCATCGGAATTGATGATAGACCAAATCCTGTCCCATGGAAAAGAAGGGGCAGTTAATGGATGGATGATAATGGAAAACGGAAAAAAATATGCCTTTTCAGATTTTTATTTCTTTCAAGATGCCAAAGGTGAAAAAATTAAAGCTATAACATCTTACTGTATAGAAGTATAAATCCTTCACATAATTATTTGAAAAAGTGTGATTTTAAAACAATGTTATTATGAAATATTGTAGATTTTTATTGATTTATGCCATAGTAACAATATCATTTCAAACTTCACATTCCCAAACGAACAATAAATCAGTTTTTGTGCTTGTTCATGGAACTTGGGGTGGTGGATGGGCTTTTAAGCAAGTGGACTCATTACTTACTGAAAATGGTAACGTAGTTTATAGGCCAACACTTACCGGGCAAGGTGAGAGAGTTCATTTATCTTCACCTGAAATTGGATTAAAAACACATATTACAGATATTGTAAATACAATTCTTTATGAAGACCTTCATGATGTTATTTTGGTTGGTCATAGCTATGGCGGAATGATTATTACCGGAGTATCTGATACTATTCCAGAGAGAATAAAGAAACTTATATATGTTGATGCAGTAGTTCCTGAGAATGGCGAGAATATGCTATCCATTTTAAAAATAAACAATGAAGTTCTTTTTAGAAATGTAAATGGATACTTAATTCCATCTTGGGTTCAAGGCGGACAAAAACCACCAAAAGATGTACCCCATCCGTATAAAACTTATACAGATACTATCTTTCTAAAAAATCCCTTGAGGATAAAACTTCCAACAACCTATATTCTTACGGTAGACAAAGGGAAAGAACCTAAAAATGATGATTTTATCTTTCATGCTGAACGTGCTAAAGAAAAGGGATGGCATATTTTACGTTTAGAAGCAGACCACAACCCTCAATGGTCTTCTCCAGAGCAATTCGTTAAATTACTTCAGGAAGACATCAAAAACTAATAAAACGCACCCACAGCACTGTGTGTTTAATGTGCTGGCTTTTATGTTTTATTATAATCCTGTTGGATTATTTGTTCGATTTTTATTTGCTGAATAAAGAATATTAATCATTCAACCTGGTATCTAGTTTAGTTTAGTAATTCTACCAGGTTTTTTAATTTATTTATAACAATTTGTTGTTATCTTTCAGTTTCTGTATCAACCATAGTATTTTTAATGACAATTACCGGTTCTAGTTTATCTTTTCATATTAACAGTAAGAATAAAAAGGATGAAAATAAATTAAGAAGTAGATTTCATAACATTCAAAGCCTTTTTAAAAAGAAGCTTATTTTATATTGTGTATTAATGGTATCGGGTATTATCTCTGGCCAGGATACCATAAACAATATTCAGCTTGAAAAAAAATTACAGCTTGTTGAGGGTAATTCTAAAAAATTACAGGTATTAGATAAAATATTAAAGAATAATACTGTAATTAAAGATAGTCTATCGGCGAATCTCGTAGCACATTATAGGGAGATAGCTATCCGGGAACAAAATTGGGACAGTGCTTTATTATATACCAATAAACTTGCCGATTATTTTATTCTAACTCAGTTGAAGTCTAAAAAAGCATTTTCAGTATGTAAGACTTTTATGCCATATATAAGTGAATGTAAGAGCACAAAAGATATAGGGGAATATTATATTTTGTATGCACAAGCGGCTACTTTCTTACAAGAATTTGATGAATCGCTAAAGATAATTGATGAGGGGATTGCCTATTTAGAAAAGCATAATGAGATGGATAGCCCTGTTTATGCAAGAATACATCTTATTGCAGGAGAAAATAGCTCTAAAACAAACAATCTTATTAAAAGTGTGACTTATTTTGAAAAAGCTTCGGCACTTTTTTTACAGCAACAAGATACGGTATCTTTTTTATGGTCTCAGAATGGATTAAGTCGTTTGTTAGGAAATAATGGCTTGTACGAAGAAGCTGAGGAAGCTCGAGAATCTATTTTTTTATGGCAAGACAAAATAGAGACAAAAGATGTTGTTGTTATGGCACACGTTACCGCTTCTATTGAAGGAGCAATGCAAGGCAATCGTGTAAAAGAATTGTATCATGCAAAACAGGCACTTTTGTTAAAAGACGAAATGTCTTCAAATATTAAACATGTTATAGAGATACTCACAAGGGCTTGTGCTACCTATGTCTTTGCTCGGTACGATTACTTAGAAGAGTCTGATGAAAATTTAAATTATTTAAAAGCCTTAATGCAAGACCTAAAAGGCAATGCTTTTTTGAATACTTATTACACTCTGGCGGTCGGTCAAAACGCCTATGCGCATGGGCATTATAATACAGCTAAAAATATACTATTAAAAGGCCTCGAGGCTGTTAAGGATTCTGAAGAGCCTGAAAATATTTTAGATTATGAGCGTTTGTTAGCGCAGACTTATCATAAAATGGGTGATGCAGAACAATCGCTCGGGCATTATATAAATTATTCTGACCTAAAAGATTCTATTCAAAGAAGTACGGCCAGAAAACGATTTGCCTATGTTCAAAACCAGTTTGAAGTTGAAAAGAAAGACTTACAAATTTCTAAACAGAAAAATGACATTGAATTATTAGCAGCTCAAAATAGGGTAAAAAAGCAGGGGCTGATTTTTGGAGGTATAGGTTTGGTAAGCTTGTTTGTGCTTATTTATCTATATCGCTCAAGGGAATTCGTAAGGCGAAAACAGAAATTACAAAAAGTCTTTTCTCAAAAGTTATTGTTGAAACAGGAAAATGAACGTACCAGGCTGGCACGTGAGCTCCACGACGGCGTAGGGCAACAACTTACCCTTATTAAAAAGAAAACCCAACAGAATAAACAAGCACAGCTTACCGAACTAACCCATCAGGTATTGGAAGAAGTAAGGGCTATCTCGCGAGGGCTTTACCCACCAATGCTGGATAAGTTAGGGCTTACATCGGCGATTAATCAATTAATATATGACCTTGATAGCGATACAAATCTTTTTGTAACACAAGAAATAGCGAATATAGATGAATGCCTTCAAAGAGAGCAAAACGTAAATTTATATAGGTTTGTTCAGGAGTCATTAACCAATATCATAAAACATTCTGAAGCTACTTCGGTATTTATTACTGTAAAATTAAAAGAAAGCACTATTTTTATCATCATAGAAGATAATGGGAAAGGATTTAATTCTGCCGATTTAAAAACATCAAAAAGCTTAGGATTAAAAACATTGAGGGAGAGAGTTAAAATTCTAAGAGGAAACATTCAGATAGAAAGTAAAGAAAATAAAGGAACGCTTATAAAAGCCATTATACCGTGTGCCCAGTAAAAAAAAGTCCTACTATTCTTGTTGCAGATGATCATCCATTACTTTTAAAAGGGCTTGTAGAAGAGTTGGAAACCAAAGCCTATCAAGTAATTGGTCAGGCCAAAAATGGTTCCAATGCCCTTAGTATGATTATTGAAAATGAGCCCGATATTGCTATTCTAGATGTAGAAATGCCTTTGTTGTCAGGAATAGAAGTGATTCAAAAGGTCAAAGAAAATCAAGAAGTAACAAAGTTTATTATTTTAACATCTCACAAAGAGAACAGTATTATTATACAGGCCAAAAATCTTCATATTAGCGGATATTTACTAAAAGATGAGCCTTTTGAAGAACTCGAAAATTGTATACAGGCCGTGATTAGAGGAGAAATGTATTTTAGCAAGACTTTTTCTGAAGTTTTGGAAGAGAAGGTTAATCCACAATTAAAAAAGATAAAATACCTAACACCTTCAGAACGCACCATTCTACGAATGATAGCACAAGATAATTCATCAAAGAAAATTGCCCTAAAACTTAGTATCTCAATAAGAACGGTAGAAAAACACCGCAGTAATATTATAAATAAATTAGACCTTTCTTTCTCTGAAGCTTCCCTCTCTTCATGGGTAAGAGATAATAAAGAGCTTATTTTAAGTTTGTGAAACAGGAAGCCTTTAAGTTGCCTGGAATAAGGATTTGAGTTATAGAATTAAAATATGGTAGCCCTTTATCGAATAATCAAGATTTGAATATTCCGAGGTATGCTTCAAATTGTGAATTATTTCAAATCGGATATCTAGTGTGTATCGAGGGTTATTTACTGGTAATTCTTGTTTTTTAGAATTAATCGAAAGTTTCCATTTCTGGGACGAAATTAAAAATATCTTCGTTTAAAGCACCTGGTATTCTTTCTCCAGGATATTTTGCGAGATATATAGTAAGTTAAACTTGCACAGGCTCTCGCGATTTTTTCGAAATTCCCGCGGTATGTAGGTTTGTAAGCCTATTGCTAATTAATTCTTAGGGAATGTTGCAAGCATCCATTATATATAAAAAGCAATAAATAACAGGAGATTTTCACACTAGCCTTCTGTTTTTGCTAAATGCTAACAAAACTCTTCTACGTACCCCTACGTAAAATATGTAGACAGGTACGTATTTTATTTAGGCATATGCCTATTTAATTTGCACTTCCTAAATGCCACCTGAATATTTATCAAATACATATACCATGTTTAACCTAAAAATTGTGAATAAATTCCGGTATTCCGGAACTCTACGGAAAACCGACGAAAGCGGAGAGTGGGTTATAAACCATAACCATACCGCTGAAGTAAAAGATTTAAAATCTGCTTTGCTTCAAATTTATACAATCGGCGATGTTGCCTTTCTCGATCTGGGAGAAAAGAAAATAGAAGGCTTTCCTTACCCGACAGAAAAATACGGAGTTCTGGTTCGTTGTCATAGCACAGAAGTATACTATCGCTACCAGGAAAAAGGAGATATTATTCTTACCATAGATGAATTGGGCTATTATAGTCTGGAAGTCAATAATGGTGCTGTAATTCAAATTAAATTACCCGAATTATCAATTAAAAACTAAAATTATGGATGCTTATATAGGAGAAATCAGGTTTTTTGGCGGCAATTTCGCCCCAAGAGGATGGGCTTTTTGTCATGGACAAGAGATATCAATATCACAATGTCAGTCCTTATACTCTTTGTTAGGGACTATGTATGGAGGCGATGGCCGTTCCTTCTTTAAATTACCCGATCTAAGAGGCAGAATGCCGATTGGAGCAGGAACCGGTTCAGGACTGTCTGCTTATAGGGAAGGGGAACAGGGGGGGATAGAAACAGTTCCATTAACAGTCAACCAAATGCCTAAGCACTCTCATACTACTATTATCAACGCATCGGACGCTGATGGTATTGGCGGGACTACCCAGGAGGTGACAAAAAACTACTGGGCCAAAGGAGGTACGTATGCTGCCTCAAAAAGTACCACTATGGCAGAAGATGCTGTTGTTATTGAAAACGCCGGAGAAGGACAGCCCCATGAAAATAGGCCCCCTTATACAGCCTTGAATTTTATAATATGTATGCAGGGAATTTATCCTCAAAGGAATTAATAAGAATAATATAAAATGCAGCATCCTGAGAGCTAAGTCAATTATGGGTTTCAGGTTGCTTTGTTAATAGAGCATAATCAATCTAAAAACGGTAGCCAGAATGGAATGTGATACGACTTTAAGGAATAAAAGACCATGGTTCTTTTTTTTAAGTATAATTCTTACAGGTGGTATATATGGTCAAACCCTTAATTTTGATATGGACGATGCTATCTTATATGATAGTAACGATGCTATTATCTCGGGTGAAAATGACCCTGGAGAATACATCTATCAATCAGTAACTTCCGGGGCCGACACTTATACCGTTCAGGTACGGCATGCCAACTATACAGACAGAACCCTCTTAACCGATTTAGGAGGGGGGAACGAGGTTTTCTATTTCCAGGCTGGAGGCGACACTAACCCATGGGTTATTAGTTTTACCAAAAATGGGAACCCTACCGACTTTACGTTAAACAGCATACGTTATTATGCTTATAACAACGATAAAATAAGCCTGGTAAACCAGGATAACAATATTATTTCAGCTGCTAATGCCTATGGGGCAGGAGCTAATGGCACTGTGAATATTACCAATACCGCTAATGCAACCGATATTAGCAGTTTTAAAATTCTTCCTGAAACTAGTATTACGCTCAATAATTATGGTTTCGACAATATTAACGTTAGCTTTCCGTCTACGGGTTTAACACCCTATACACCAGATGTCAACAACATTCTTTATGTAGATAAAAACGTAAGCGGTGGGAATGGTAACGGCTCAAACTGGACCAATGCAGTACCCGAGTTAGCCGATGCTCTGTTGTGGGCCGCCAACGATTGGGACGGTTCCGGTGCACCCCTGCAAATTTGGGTGGCTGAAGGGGTCTATTACCCTGATGAAGGAGATAGACAGACCAATAACGATCGTAACGCCACGTTTCAGCTTATAACCGGCGTAGAAATTTATGGCGGATTTGAAGGAAACGAGAGCAATTCTAACGATCGAAACCTGGAAGAAAATATCACCATACTTAGTGGTGATATTGATGGGAATGATACTACTAATAGTAGTGGGATAGTGACAGATCCATCTAATATTTCAGGAGCTAATAGTTATTCAGTGGTTACTGGTTCGGGTACTAATAACACCGCTAGATTAGATGGCTTTATAATTACAGCTGGTAGTGCCGACGTTGATGGAGGTGGTGCTCATAGGGACAAGGGAGGAGGAATGTATAACTTGAATGGTGATCCCACATTAACAAATATTACTTTTTCTGGTAACAGTGCTTTAAACACAGGTGGAGGCATGTACAACTATGATAGCTTTCCCGTACTGTTAAACGTAAGCTTCTCCCATAATAACGCCGGTGATGGCGGTGGTGGTGGAATGTTCAACCGATATAGTTCTCCTACACTAACTGATGTCATCTTTAGAGGAAACAGCACAAGTTTTCCCGGCGGTGGTGGCGGGATGCACAATTCTTATGAAAGCTCTCCTGTTCTTACAAATACAACCTTTAGCGGTAACACTGCTACAAGTGGCGGAGGTATGTACAACTTCGTCGATAGTTCCCCTGTTCTTACAAATGCTATCTTCACAGACAACAATGCAAGCAATTATGGCGGTGGGATGATGAATGATAATGAAAGCGATCCCATGCTAACAGGTGTAACTTTTACCGGAAATAACGCTACCCACGACGGCGGTGCAATATACAGTAGTAGCCAAAGCAATCTCACATTAACAAACGTGATAATTTGGCAAAACCAAGCAGATGGGAATAGTTCAACGACATCCGCCTCTATCTACAATACCAATTTGGCGAGCGCGAATATTTCCTTCAGCCTAATTGCCAACTCTGGGGGTAGTGGGTTAGACTGGGATAATGCTATCGGTACAGATAACAATAATAATATTGATGCCGATCCACAGTTTGTAAATCGATCAGACCCTAACGGCTTGGATAATATTTTTGGCACGAACGATGACGGGCTCACTTTAGAAGCCACCAGCCCGGCAATTAATGCAGGGGATAACAGTGCTATTCCATCTGGTTTAACCACCGATTTGGCCGGTAATAACCGAATATTTAATCTTGATGTTGTGGACATGGGCGCTTACGAATACCAGGGAGAAAAAGAAGAACCAATCTCTCCAGATGAAAATAAAATTCTCTATGTAAAAAAAGGTGGAGCAGGTAATCGAAGTGGAGACTCTTGGAGCAACGCCATTCCCGAGTTACGGGAAGCATTAAATTGGGCAGTGGGAAATTGGAGTACTGAAGATGGTAATCTTCAGGTTTGGGTGGCTGAAGGGACTTACCTTCCCACTTCTGAAACGACGCCCTTTCGCCTGATAGAAAACCTGAGCCTCATTGGTGGGTTTGAAGGTACTGAAGAGGATCCTTCCGAGCGGGACATATCCGGTCATCCAAGCATTTTGAGCGGTGACGTGAATGAGTCAGGAACAGCCGATGCAGGAGATGCCCACATTATCGTTTTAATTCCCGGAATAACGAATGGTGTTACCATCGACGGGTTTATTTTTGAGTCCGGTTATGCAGATGGTGGAAGTACTGGTGATCGAACGGGTGCTGCAATAGACAATAATGGAAGCAACACTATCTTAAATAGCATCTTCAGGGATAATCATGCAGTGGGAAATGCTTCCAATGGAATAGGTGGGGCAGTTATAAGTTTTGGGGGCGAGTTAAGCTTTATTAATACACTTTTTTATAACAATACTTCTACTAGTGGTGGCGGAGCTATTTCTGCTGAGAATGGAACTGTGCGATTTATAAATTCTACCTTAGCTAATAATGAAAGCCCTAAAGGAGGAGCTATTAATATTTGGGCAGGAAATGTAATAGCCATCAACTCCATTTTTTATAATAACTCCGGAACAAACGGAAATATGAATGATGACGGTGGTTCTGGAACGGGAAGTGCTGAACACAGCTTGTTTTTTAATGAAACAGACGGTAATACCGGAGATATCCCTGACGGAATTACAGACGGCGGCAACAACCTGTTTAACACTAATCCGGTGTTTACAAACGAAGAAAATGGAAATTACTCCTTGTTGAATACAAGTTCGGCTATCAATGCAGGCTCTAATAGCCATTTTGGGATGGGAGAACCTGCTGAAGGTATTATTATAGATTTGGCCGGCAACGACCGGATCTACAACTCCGGCACAGTGGATATGGGCGTCTATGAATTCCAAGGAGAACCTATAATAGTTCCCACACCGGATGAGGACAATATCCTTTATATAAATAAAAACGTAAGTAGTGGGAATGGCTCTGGAGATTCCTGGGAGAATGCTATTCCACAACTGGAAGATGCCCTATTTTGGGCAAGTCAAACCAATGATCCTGCCTGGGCAACAACTCCTTTACAAATTTGGGTGGCCGAAGGCATCTATTATCCAGACGAAGGAAGAAATTCGATGGATAATGACCGAAATACAACCTTCCAGCTGATTACAGGTGTACAAATTTATGGCGGATTTCAAGGAAACGAAGATAAGCTTTCCGATCGTGACTGGCAGGGCAATGAAACCATATTAAGCGGTAATATTGATGGTGACAATACCATTACAGGTAACAGCTATCATGTTGTGAATGGTACCGGTGCCGATAATACTGCCATACTCGACGGGTTTACGATAACCGGTGGAAATGCTGATAGCTCTTATCCAGACAATGGAGGAGGTGGGGTTTTTATTAATAACAGTTCTCAAAGCAGTTCGCCAAGATTATCTCATCTACAAATTGTTAAAAATGAAGCAGATAATATTGGTGGCGGAATCTACAGTTATAATTCATCCTTCACTTTGTTCAATGTAGAAGTTAGCGAAAATAAGGCTTTTTATGGTGGTGGAATTTATCTAACGGTTGGTCACCCTAAATTACTCAATGTTGGTATCTATGGTAATTCAGCCCGGAGAGATGGGGGCGGAATCAATAATACCGATGAAATAACACTTACCAATGTAAGTATCTATAGCAATTCATCTGGTGGTGATGGCGGCGGGTTCTATAACACCGGAGATACAAACATCCAAAATTCCATACTTTGGGGCAACACTGCTGGAGGAACTGGAAATCAAATTCATACCGATACTTTTTATGGAAGTGTACCAATTTATACTAACAGTTTAGTTCAGGACAACGACCTTACAGGCACGGGTATCGGCAACTTAGATGGTTCGGCTTATACAAGCGAAATGATTTTTGCTAATTTTTCAAGTGGTGATTACACCCTGGCTGCAGGAAGCTCTGCTATTAATGCGGGCGGTAACCAGGTCTACACAGATGCCGGAGGTGACCTTCAAAACGATAAGGATCTGGCGGGAAGTTCACGCCTGGATGCCGTTATTATTGATTTAGGAGCCTATGAATTACAGGGTGCCAGCATACCTCCTACACCTAACGGAGGTACTCTCTACGTAAATAAAAATGTAAGCGGTGGCAACGGAAGTGGTGACAGCTGGGTCAATGCCATTCCGGAGTTGGCTGATGCGCTGAAATGGGCGTACCAGGAACACCAGATAGGCACTCCCTGGAGTGAGTCCAACCCGCTTGAAATTTGGGTGGCAAAGGCTACCTATTACCCAGATGCTGGAGACCGTGCAACTAATAATGACAGGAACGAAACTTTTCAGCTAATTAGCGGTGTGAGGGTTTACGGTGGATTTGAAGGAGTTGAAGATAACCTCACCGATCGTGACTGGCAAGAACATATTACTGTATTAAGTGGAGATATTGATGGGAATGATGCTTCAGATAGTAATGGAATAGTAGTAGATCCCGTTAATATTTCAGGAGCTAATAGCTATACAGTAGTGACCGGTTCAGATGCTGATGACACCGCTATTTTGGATGGCTTTACAATTACCGCCGGTAGCGCAGATGATGAAAGTGTAGACACTGATGCTCCCGAGAGAAATGGAGGTGGGATTTACAATTATGAAGGCTCACCTACACTAACCAATCTTATTATTACCGGAAATATAACGGAATATAGGGGAGGGGGTGTCTTTAATTTTAATAGCTCACCGGTACTTACGAATGTTAATATAGAGGGAAATCGTACAATAGTAGGAAGTAGCTCAGCTCATTATGGTGGAGGAATTGCCAATATATCTGGAAGTTTTGCAGTATTAATAAATTCAAAAATTGTTGGAAACAGCGCGCAAGCAGGAGGAGGAGTTTATAATGATGGAAGTCCAACTACAATCATTAATACTCTTATCGTTCAAAATACAGCTATAAGCAGTAACGGTGGAGGAATATTTAACTTTTTAAGCACTCCAACCGAACTAATAAATGTTACTATTAGTGGCAATGATGCAGGTAACCTGGGTGGAGGAGTATTTAATGCTTTTGCCTCTCTGAATTTAAAGAATACAATAGTTTGGGGCAATACTGCTGATAGCGGAAATGAAATTGCTACCCAAATTGTTCCTGTAATCCTTCAAAATAGTCTATATGGCAACAATACCGGAGATATCGTTGGAAATTTAAGTGCTACGCTAACATTAAATGATGAGCCTCAATTTAAATCTGTAGATCAACAAGATTATAGCTTAAAAGCTAACAGTCCTGCCATAAACAAGGGAGATAATAGCTTATACCCTGGCGATTTAAATATCGATCTGGATATAGCCGGTAACCCCCGCTTATTTAATGGCACCATAGATATAGGAGCGTTTGAAAGTCAAAATGCTGCTCCAATTGCTATTTGCCAGGATATTACGGTTAACTTAAATGCGAATGGAGAGGTAAACATTACCGCAGCTGATATCGACAAAGGTTCTTCAGACATTGAAGGAGAGGTTACACTCAGTATAGATATAACCAGTTTTGATTGTGATGATATAGGCAAAAATACTGTTATACTATCTGTAGAAGATGAAGATGGAAGTACCGCTACCTGCGAGGCCACCGTAACTATAAAAGATAATCTTGCTCCTGTGCCAGGCACCCCAACATTAGACGATTTTACCGCTGAATGTGAGGTGCTGGAAAGTGATATTGCTACACCCACAGCTACCGATAATTGCGGTGGAACAGTAACGATAACCAACGATGCCACTTTCCCAATCACTTCACCAGGAACTACGGTAATCACGTGGACTTACGAAGATGAAAACGGAAACACTTCAAGCCAGACGCAAAATGTGATTATTAAAGATGTCACCGCTCCGGTAGCCGATCAGACAATTTTGGCTGATATCACTGCAGAATGTGAGGTGCTGGCCGGTGATGTGCCTACACCGACAGCTACTGATAATTGCGGCGGAACAGTAACGATAACCAACGATGCAATCTTCCCAATCACTTCACCAGGAACTACGGTAATCACGTGGGCTTACGAAGATGAAAACGGAAACACTTCAACGCAAACGCAAAATGTGATTATTGAGGATAACAGCGCTCCGGTAGGCGATCAAACAACTTTGGTGGATATCACTGCAGAATGTGAAGTTCTGGCCGGCGATGTGCCTACACCGACGGCCACCGACAATTGCGGTGGAACAGTAAGGGTTACCAACGATGCCACGTTCCCAATCAGCACGCAAGGAACTACAGTAATCACGTGGACTTACGAAGATGAAAACGGAAACACTTCAACGCAAACGCAAAATGTGATTATTGAAGATGTCACCGCCCCGGTAGCCGATGAGGCAATTCTAGCCGATATCACTGCTGAATGTGAAGTATTATCAAGCGATGTAACCGAGCCATCTGCTACGGATAATTGCGGTGGAACAGTAACGATAACCAACGATGCGACCTTCCCAATCATCACGCAAGGAACTACGGTAATCACCTGGACCTATGAAGATGAAAACGGAAACACTTCAAGCCAGACACAAAATGTGATTATTAAAGATGTAACCGCCCCGGTAGCCGATCAAACGATTTTAGCAGATATCACTGCTGAATGTGAAGTTCTGGCCGGTGATGTGCCTACACCAGGCGCTACCGACAATTGTGGAGAAGTGGTTAAGGTCACCAACAATGCAACCTTCCCAAT
>NZ_JAEHNY010000007.1:0-41974 GCF_016236975.1 Salegentibacter maritimus | reverse complement strand
AGATGAGAACGGCAATACTTCAACCCAGACACAAAATGTGATTATTGAAGATGTAACCGCCCCGGTAGCCGATCAGACAATTTTGGCAGATATCACAGCAGAATGTGAAGTTCTGGCCGGTGATGTGCCTACACCAGGCGCTACCGACAATTGTGGAGAAGTGGTTAAGGTCACCAACAATGCAACCTTCCCAATCACGACGCAAGGAACTACGGTGATCACGTGGACTTACGAAGATGAGAACGGCAATACTTCAACCCAGACACAAAATGTGATTATTGAAGATGTAACCGCCCCGGTAGCCGATCAGACAATTTTGGCAGATATCATAGCAGAATGTGAAGTTCTGGCCGGTGATGTGCCTACACCAGGCGCTACCGACCATTGCGGTGGAACAGTAAGGGTTAATAACGATGCTACCTTCCCAATCAGCACGCAAGGAACTACGGTAATCACGTGGACTTACGAAGATGAAAACGGCAATACTTCAACCCAGACACAAAATGTGATTATTGAAGATGTAACCGCTCCGGTAGCCGATCAAACGATTTTAGTTGATATCACTTCGGAATGTGAAGTATTAGCAAGTGATGTGCCTACACCAGACGCCACCGATAATTGTGGAGGCACGGTAATGGTAACCCATGATGCTACTTTTCCGATCACTTCACCAGGAACAACAGTGATTACCTGGACCTATGAAGATGAAAACGGGAATACTTCAACCCAGACGCAAAATGTGATTATTAATGACTCCCCTTTAACACAGGTTATTTTTGAAGATCAAACTTTTGTTTATGATGGTGCTGTAAAAGGATTAGAAGTAGTTAATCTGCCCGAGGGTACTACAGTGTCTTATACGAATAACGAGCAGGTAGATGCTGGAGTCTATGAGGTTACAGCTTTTATAACTTCTGCCAATACCAGTTGTCAAGATCAAACCTTGACAGCTAAGCTTACAATAGAAAAGGCGCCTCAGGAAATTAATTTTGATGAAATTTCCGATAGAAATCAATATACCGACGATAATTTCCAGTTGGAGGCCACTTCAAGTTCGGGGTTACCTATAATTTACTCCTATACTTATAATACCGAAAATCCACCTGCCACCGTAGGCCCCCGGGGCTTTGTACAAATATTAAACAGGGGAGAAATAACTATCACTGCCAGGCAGGAAGGAAATGAAAACTATAAACCAGCAACCCAAATAGTAAGAGTACTTAGGATAATCGGTGGTGAAGCCCGTTTGAATAATGTGGCTATCAACAATATCATGTACCCTAACCCCGATGAAGAGGTTTATCATCTTATGGTTTGTGGAAATGATAAGAATGAAGTGCATATTGAACTGGAACCTAGCCTTGGTGCCTTTACTGATAAGGGAAATGAATTTATAATGGCAACTCCAATTCCTGGTATTTACAGGGAGACGGTAAGAGTTACTTCTGAAGATGGGAATATTACAAAAACCTATACTATAATTATTGAAAAGAGGTTCAGTTTTGATGATATTATTATTCAAAAATTCAATAATGTCTTGCTTGTGAATAATAATCCGGAAACTAATGGAGGTTATAAGTTTGTTAAATACAGGTGGTATAAAAACGGTTCGGTAATTGGCCACAATCAGTATTATTCTGCAGGAAATGATCTGGTAGACCAATTAGATCCTGATAGCGATTACTATGTGGAGATGGAAACCGAAGACGGAGAAATTCTAAAGACCTGTATTGCAAAGGTTCAGTTAAGGAGTTCCTACAATATAACCTTAACACCTAATCCGATAAGATCGGGGGGGGCTATGGAGCTGTTCGTAGATTTCCCCAAAGAGGAACTAAAAACAATGGAACTTTCTATACACAATCTTAACGGTGTATTCTTGAAAAACCTAAAAGCCAATAGTAAGACTACTCGCATATCTATACCGTATAATCTTCAAATAGGTGTGTATTTACTCCGTATAAAAACTCAGAATATCAATAAAACCTTAAAGTTTATTGTGAAATAAGAAAGGTTTACATATTAAAAAACTCACTAAAGTTTAATATATCGATGAATAATAAAGATATAATAGTTTATAAAGAAAGATTTTTATTAAAGCTCATGATACTGGTTGTTTTGATAAGTGTAACCGGTAGTGCCTTAGGACAATCGAAGAATGAAGTCTCATTCTTTTTGCAGGGCTCATTTTCAAAACTGGATTATAAAGTTTTGAATCAGAAAAGTGAAATGAAAAACGGCTTTGGTTTTGGAGCTGGGTACGCCTATTATTTATCTGAAAACTGGAGTATTGGTACTGGTGCAGAGCTACAATATATAGAAGGATCTGTTTACATTCCTATTATTGAAGATGCCTATCAAACCCGGGATCAGGAAGGGGAGAATTTTGAATTTAGATATCAGGCTAAAGACTTTTATGAGAATCAATATGCTTACTTTTTAAATATACCACTAAAAATTCAATATGAAACAAAAGGGATAACTCGCTTTTATGCCGGTGCTGGTATTAAAGCCGGACTAAGTTTAAAGTCTGAATACAAATCAAGGCTGTCCTCTTTGGTCACCAGTGGTTATTATCCACAATATGATGTGGAACTGAAAGGCCCGGGGTTTGCGGGATTCGGGAAGTTTGATGAAATAGACGATTCCCGGTCTGAATTCGATATAAATACCAGTTTTATACTGAACCTGGAGAGCGGGATAAAGCTTATGCTTGAAAATAAAAAATCTTTATACATAGGTGGCTTTCTGGATTATGGGCTTAACAACATCCGGTCTGGTGCGTCGTCTGAAGAGAAACTTATAAGATATAATAGCCAGGATCCTATGACTTTTTCTGTTAGTAGTTTATTGAATTCGGGAGAAAATAGTAACTCGGGATCTTTTATAGATGAAATAAGAACTTTTGTTTTTGGTTTAAAACTTCGGTATGCCTTTAAACTATAATTGCGGTAGATTTATTGGCGCTGCCAAAGGGCATAATATCCTGAGGTTTGTCAAGAAATTAAAATTTTTTTCTAACGAATGTCTCGTTGGCTCGCCCTGAGGTAGTTTACTAGCATTATTCAGGATATTTTAATGTTCTCTTGTTAATTGACCTAAAAAAAATAGATATTTAAGGGTTTCAAAAATCATTAATTTACGATTCGTGAATTAATGATTTTTGAAATATGAATAGTGTATGTGACCCAATAAACTCTAAATTTCTATATTTTCGGCTTAGTTACATACATAGTACATTACTTTGCATATAGGATATTCAAAGTATACATTTTCTACTTTTTCTTTCTTTGGCTTTAACACTTACCCCGATAGTTATCGAAACTTTGAGGCTTTCCACGAAATAGGAAATCTTTCTATTCAATGCCTCGTGGGCGTGTCATGAGATAAATAAACTCGCAAAGAAAATATTATAAACCAATATAACCCACGTCCTTACTCATAAGATCTGCCAATAACTTACAAAAAATCACACCTGATTTCAAGAATGAAACGACCCGAAATAAAAAATTAAGTTGAAATTACTGGATAAATTACCAGCCTAATTTTATTCTTTTTAAGTCGATATAAGGATTCTTTAAATATTTTACTCATTGTATAGAGGGATGTTTTAATTATTTTAAATTTATATAAAATTATTGTAAAACAATATTTTTATATAAATTTGCAGAAATAAATTAAATTTTATGATATGCGAAAAACGATGATTATCTCCAAAATCTTATATTTCATTACAAGCATTTTGGCAGGCTTGTATATAGTTACTGGAATATACGGAGCATTAAGTTGGTTAACGAACACCCATTTACAAATCAAAAATACCCAAACAATTATAACCTATCCCTTTACAGAAAAGGCGTTTTTAATTTTAGATAGCAGTAACACATATTTGGTTTTTTGTTTTTTGATTCCAATTTTTGCGTATGGTTTGTTTTTTTGGTTGTTGTGCAATGTTTTTAAGGTTTTTTACCAGGACAAGTTATTTACTTCAGAAAACATCGTGCATCTAAGGCGGTTTTATCTTGTCAATATCTTTCTGCCTACTGTGCTCACCATATTCACATCGTTTTTTATGCCCATTGATAGTGAACTGTTCTTAATAGTTATTCTTCATCTTCTTCTTGGGGTTTTTATTTTTTTTATGTCAGAAATATTTAGCCAAGGATTGACCTTACAAAACGAACAAGATTTATTTATCTAAGCTATGCCTATTATTATAAATATAGACGTTATGCTCGCCAAACGTAAAATGAAGAGCAAAGAGTTGGTAAAAGAAATTGGTATTACCCCAGCAAATTTATCAATACTTAAAAATGGAAAGGCCAAAGGTGTTCGCTTTGAAACTTTAGAGAAAATATGCAAAGCCCTGGATTGTAAACCGGGAGACATCATAGACTATGTAGACTAACGCTTCCTTAAATATTACCTTATGAATACATTGAAAGTCAACAATGTATCCCTTGTGTACAACAATGGATACCAGGCGCTTCATGCCATAAATTTAAACATAACAAACGGTGTTTTTGGATTACTAGGGCCTAACGGCGCAGGGAAATCTTCGCTTATGAAAACCATTGTAGGCTTACAAAAACCATCGGAAGGAGAACTGTTTTTCAACGGCACAGACATTGTAAAAAAACCATTGGAAATACAAAAACAGCTGGGTTTTTTGCCCCAATATTTTGGTGTTTATCCTAAAGTTTCGGCTTACGATTTGTTGGAACATTTGGCCAGGTTAAAAGGCATTCACGGTAGGAAAGGGCGTCATAACCAAATTATGACTCTTCTGGATAAAGTGAATTTAACAGATGCCAAAAATAAAGAGGTACATACGTTTTCAGGTGGAATGAAACAACGTTTTGGTGTGGCCCAAGCTTTATTGGGAGACCCGAAAATTGTTATTGTAGACGAACCAACAGCAGGTTTAGATCCGGAAGAGCGTAATAGGTTCAATGCTTTGTTGAGCGAAATCGGTGAGGATATCATCATTTTATTATCCACCCATTTGGTGGAAGATGTACGCAATCTTTGTTCGCAAATGGCCATCATAAAACAAGGAAGCATTGTGGCCGAAGGAAATCCAAATCAATTTATTAATGCGTTGCACGGAAAACTATGGCAAAAAGCCATAAACAAAGAAGAGCTCCCCAAACTGGAACCGAACTTTAAAGTCATCAGCAAACAATTTATTGAAAAGGTGATGCACATAACCGTTTATGCAGAAGCCTGTCCAACCGGATTTCAAGCGGTAGCGCCAAATTTAGAGCACGCTTACTTCACTCATTTAAATAGTGCAAAATGAAAACGGTTTTAAGTAATGATATACGCGCCTCGTTAAAACAGACAGCCACTCGTTTTGCTTTCCTGGCTTATTTAGTTTTAGGCTTTTTTGCAGGTTATAAGTTCAATATTAATGTTGGCGATGGAATTGCTGCCAATGCGCCCTATTCGGTTGGGTTTATGACAGGTTTGTTAAGTCTGATTATTATTTTAATGGCAACACTGTTGGCTTTTTCAGGGTTATTTAAGGAAAGTGATACTAATTTTGGTTTGATAATTTTTACAACGCCCATAAAGAAGCGTGACTTTGCTTTAGCCCGATTTTTATCCTTCTTTTTACTTACTGTATTCAGCTTTTTTACTTTAATGCTTGGTTATGTTATCGGTTTGCATGTGCAAACAGATGCCGAAATGCTCGCAGGGTTTCAGCTGTGGTATTATGTGTATCCTTTTTTGATTTTTGGGGTAGTAAATAGCTTGTTGGTATGCAGCATCCTGTTTTTTTGTGCTAAAAAATTTCAGAATAAATTATTGGTGGCTATTGCAGGTTTAATGCTTTATATAACCTATATGATTGTGTTGATGTTTTCAAACGCGCCGTTTATGGCACAATCGTTACCGCAATCGCTGTTTGCTCAAAAAGTGTCTGCCTTAACAGACATATTTGGGCTGTCGGCTTACTTTTATGAAGCCAAAGATTTCGATGTTTTTCAAAGAAACCATAGTACCGTTTCGTTTACCAATGTGCTATTGCTCAATCGCCTGTTTGTTATTTTTCTCTCATTAATCATGGTAAAGCTGGGCATTCGTGCATTCTCGTTTTTACCGGTTTTTAAGCAAAAGTCAAAAAAGAAAAACACGGCATTAACATCTAAAAAGACCAAACGTTTAGACGCTTCATTTGCCAAAGTAAGCACTTTATTCAGCCCAAAAACAAGACAGAAAGCACTGTTTTCCTTTGTGAAAATCGATCTTATTTATTTGTTTAAAAGCATCCCGCTTATTTCGGCTTCTGTATTGCTCTTATTTTACGTAGGTGTAGAAATGTATGGCGATATTGATATGGGGATTAGACTGCCACAACAATACGCCAGCTCTGGCTTGTTAGCTCAAACTATTAATGAAACATTTTATTTTATTGGGGCATTGGTGGTGGTTTACTTTACAAATGATGTGTTTTGGCGTGCAAACGCCAGTGGGTTTTCTATCATCCAAAACACCACCTATTATGCAAGAGAACGACTATTGGCACACAGCATAAGCATGGTGTTATCGATTGTCTTTCTTACGAGTTTAATGCTGTTGGAAGCGATTATTTTTCAGCTTATTTTTCAATATGCCTACATTGATTGGCAAGCGTATTTTGGTGTTTTTGTTTTTAATACGTTGCCACTTATACTTCTTTCCTTAATACTGCTTTTTTTGAATAGTAAGAGCAAAAACAAGTCGATTGCTTTAGGGATTTCCATCTTGTTTTTCTTATTGTTTGTTACACCTATTTCAAAAAATATCATTTCCAATCCGTTGTTTAGAATATTATCTGGGTACAAAGGTGCTTATAGCGATTTTATAGCTTACGGACCTTACTTAAAAGTCTTTTTGTGGCGATTAATTTTTGGATTTTCTCTGGTTGGGCTGCTGTTTTTCGTTTCTCATTTAATCAAAACAACAGCTAAAAGAAAAAACAAATTGGTTGCCCTTATTGTTTGTGGATTCATGGCACTTTTTAGTGGATTTAATTTCTTAAAAGGCTATGAGCCTAAAGATAAAGAGGCTGCTATTTTGGAAAAAGTCACTTATGAAAAAAACTACCGAAAATACCAAAACCTTCCACAACCCACAATTAAAAAGGTAAGCACTGAAATAGACTTGTTTCCTAAAGAAAAGGCTTACCGAATAAAAGGCAATTATTGGTTGGTAAACCCACACAACCAAGTTATAGATTCTATGCTTGTAAGTGTTCCTAAAGACTTTGAGATAAAATCGCTTTTATTTAGCTATAAAAATGACACGATAATGTTAGATGGTTCCATTTCAGAATTGAAATTAAAACACGCTTTACAAGCACGGGATTCGGCAAAGCTGGAATTCGAGTTGGCTTATAAATGGCAGGCTGTTAATGGCCATAATCCCTTTAATGCGATTGTAGAGAATGGGTCATTTATGCGAATTAGTCGGTATTTTCCACAATTTGGTTACGATGCCGACAATGAAATTTCGGATAAAAACATTCGAGAACAACATGTATTGGGGGAAGAGACGCAAATGAAGCCATTAGACACTCCAAAAACCACTGTAGATGATTTTATTCGTTTAGACATGCAAATCTCTACCGATAAGAATCAAATTGCCGTTGGTACGGGTGAATTAAAGAAGCAATGGCAAGACGCCAATAGGAATTATTACCAGTACCGGGCAGATACCGTTCCGTTTCGTTTTGCGGTTTCTTCTGCCAGCTATAACGTTAAAAAAGTGCAACACAAAGGCATTTCTATTGAGGTTTTATACCATCCTTTGCACGAAAACAATGTGAACCATCTTATAGAAAACACAAAACTTTCATTGGACTATTGCACCAAATACTTTGGGCCTTATCCTTTTTCCTCTGTACGATTTGCTGAAGTTTCCTCGTTTACACAAGGCTTTGCGGGAACGGCTTATCCAGGCGTAATTTTTATGACAGAACACATGACATTTAATGCTAATATAGAAGCCGATCACAATCAGGATGTTATCAATGAATTGGCAGGGCATGAAGTGGCGCATTTTTGGTGGGGCACCAACCAAATTGATCCCGATTACCGAGAAGGTTATGCCATGCTAACCGAAAGTTTGGCCATGTATACTGAAATGATGATTTACAAAAAAATGTACGGCAAAGACAACATGTTGGAGCGTGTTGCCGTACACCAACAAATCTATGAAGCTGAAAAGGGTTTTAACGAAGACCTTTCTTTGTTGAAAACCACTAAAGACAATGCTTTTGTTGCCTATTCCAAGGGTGCCATAGTTTTTGTAGAATTAAGTGAATTGATTGGGGAAGAGCGATTGAACTTAGCGTTAAGAACTTTTTTGGAGCAACACAGATATCCTAACGCGAAGCCTACTTCAACTGATTTATTAGAAGAAATCCTAAAAATTAGTGATGAAAAATTTGAGCAAAAAATTAGAGAGATGTTTAAGTAAATTATCCCGAGCAAATTAACAAGGCATTAAATCTCGATTCTTGAGTAAATACCGTTTATAATTAATTGTTGCTGAATTCCTAAATCAGAATTCACCGTTTTTGATATATTGGTTATTAAGCATAAAAATAGCTGAAAGATTTTATCGCAATGGAAATGAAATTTTAACCACGTAAGTCACAAAGCTAAAGTCTTTGTACTTACTTTGAACAATATATGAAAATAGAAGAAGAGAAATTAGATAACCCTGTTTGGTATTCTTTAAGCGAAGAACACTATAAGCTTTCAGTAGAATATCATGGGATAAAATTTTATCAATCAGAGTATTGTCCTTTTGGTGGATTTATAGACCACAAAACACCTAAAGAGGGAATTAATAAATACTCTTTATTAACGGATAATTTTTATGTAGTTGGAGATAAGCCTATTTTAACAGACAAAGTACAACTCAAAAAAGAATTGGTTTGTAACCAAATGTTGCTCAACCAAGAAATTGACTTTGGAATCTCTGAACTCATAATAGAACTTAAAACGACCAGGCAAAAAAATGATTTGTTCGGTCTTGTAAACTTAGTTCAGCCGGGATACTTCAAAAGCAAGACCTCAAATTTAGGGAACTACTATGGCATATATAAAAACGATAAGCTGGTAGCTGTAACGGGGGAGCGAATGAAAATGGACAAATATACTGAGATAAGCGCTGTGGTAACGCATCCCGAGCATACAGGAAATGCTTATGCTAAACAATTAATAAAACACACTGCCAATAAAATATTTAAAGAAAACAAAATACCGTATTTACACGTTGCAGAATTAAATACTGGAGCAATTAAACTTTATGAAAAGTTAGGGTTCTTAACCAGGAGGAAAATTAGTTTTTGGAATTTAATAAAAAAATAAAAACGAAATCTTATCGTGGCTTAACTGTATTTAATTTTCACTTTTAAAATATTTCTGTAAGGAGAATTACACTATCATCTTTTAGTTTAAACCTTAGAGCCCGTAATGCTTCATTTGGAAAATAAAAATTGGGTTTATACAATATTTTGAATTACAGGCAGGTTACTTTTATTACCAAGCTGAAAACCTAAATTCAGATAATTAAATAAATATGAATATTGGAATAGTAAAAATGACTCAGTATGATTTTTCCGGGTATTTTAAGATGGTAAATGGTGATAAAGTAATGAAGATGATTACCGGAAAATCTATCGAATTAGAAAAAGCTAAAACCGATTTTGAAAAATTGATTAAAGAGAATAGCTTGAACAAAAACTTTGAGAAATTTAAAGTAGTGAATAATGAGACGAATGATTTTTTAGGAATAGCTAAGCTGGAAGTTTATGAGGGAAATAGTCAGGGAGTGGAGATTGGATATATGCTTTCGCCTCAATATTAGGGAAAAGGAATTGTAGATTTTGTTGCAAAAACATTAATTAATACTGTGAGGAGACAAAAATCAATAAAGCAAATATTCGCTATTATTGATCCTAAAAATATAGCTTCAAGAAAAATTTTAACAAACAACGGTTTCACTTCAAATGAACCTAAATGCATTGAAGGCCTACAAAGAGAAATCCTTGAGCTAAAACTTAAAAAGGAAGGTTATAGCTAGAAAGAAGAATATAAAAGATCAGTGATTTAACGATTTTCTTTAAGCTTAATAATTTTACATCAAAAATAGGATAAGATTAATTGTGAACACCGTATTCTGGTAATAGCCATAATCCTGTATTTATAAAATTGCATTTTAGGTTCTATTATACCCTGGTTATCTAATTTTGATTTAGGGTTGCCTCAGTAAAAACTGAACCTAAAATAAACTGCTCAGGTTCCTATTTATGGTTAATTCTATTAAACCACAGCGGTATCCTTATTTTTGGTTACACCAAGCCTGTGAAATTATTAAGTTTTATCTAATGAACTATATAGGGTAACATGAACTATCAAACATACAATCACATAATGACTTAAGTTTACTTGTTAGTTGTTTTTGGACCCTGTAGGTGTCTTTGAAAATAGAACCTCAAAATAATGAATTGTCCTGCACGCTTGTGTTGAAATGGCGTTTATTCCTGGCAACGGCATAAGGCGATACACTTGCGAAAATGATTTTCTACATTAACTTCTTACCATGGTGCTCGAACAAACAATTCACCCCTTTTATATTTAGCGAACCGGAGTAGTGAAAGTTTTTTCTGTGCGATTTTATCCGTATGGGTTTGCTAATTTTGTTTCTGAGCCAATTAGTAATTTAGTAGGTAAGGAAGCACCTATATTCCAGATTTTTGGAACAGAAAAGGGAATGATTCAGAGCAAAAAATAAATGAGGCTTATTTTTGAATAAAAAGGTATTACCTTTTAATAAAATTTAAATATGAACTTAAAAGATTTAAGCAAAATAACTTCATCAATGAGTAACACAGGCAAAATGCCTGTGCTTTTCTTAGGTCATGGCAGCCCTATGAATGCCATTGAAGAAAACGAATTTGTTTCAGCATTTAAGAAATTGGGAAAAGAATTGGTACGACCAAATGCTATTCTTTGTATTTCGGCACATTGGGAAACTAAAGGCACCTTTGTGACTGCGATGGAAAATCCGCCGACAATTCACGATTTTGGTGGTTTTCCACAAGCATTGTTTGACGTTCAATATCCAGCAAAAGGAAGCCCAGAACTTGCACAAGAAACCAAAAGTATTATTACTAAAACAGAAGTTGGATTAGATGATAAATGGGGACTTGACCACGGTGCTTGGAGCGTAATCAAACATTTATATCCAAATGCAGATATTCCAGTGATACAAATGAGTATAGATTATTCACAACCTGCAAAATATCATTACGATTTGGCAAAAGAAATAAGCAGTCTTCGCCAAAAAGGAATATTGATTATTGGAAGTGGAAATATGGTGCATAACCTTCGCATGGTAGCCTGGAACAAGCTAAACGAAGAATTTGCTTTTGATTGGGCTACCGAAGCCAACGAAAAAATGAAAAGCCATATTTTAAGTGGGGATTTTCAACCTTTAATCGATTTTAAATCGCAAGGAAAAGCCTTTGATTTGGCCATTCCAACACCAGAACATTATTTACCCTTACTTTATACATTAGCATTAAAAGAAGAAAGTGAAAAAGTAAGCTTATTCAACGACAAGCCTGTTGGGGGTTCTTTATCTATGACTTCCTTGAAAATTGAATCTGAATAGAGCTGAAAAAAGTAAACTTAGAAGGAATAAAATTAACTATCAAACATCCGATCATATAATGACTTAAGTTTACTTGTTAGTTGTTTTTGAACCCTGTAGGTGCCTTTGCAAATAGAACCTCAAAAACAACGAATTGTCCTGAGTTGATATTTTGCTATTTTTCACGTTTCAGAGGGAAACAAAATCAGATTTTCATTAGCCAAACTAAAAGAGCAACTCCAAAATAGTATACTAAAAAAATAGCTTGGGTTTGGTTTGGATTCTATACTTTAGAAGCCTAAAAGAAAGACGGTGTAGCAATAAGTTAGTTTTTCCTTCGCTATAATCCTTTGGAAGTAATAAAAAATGAGGAATTATTTAGAAGAATTTGGTGTACTAACCAAAGATGAAATAGATGTATTTGAAAATAAACTAGTCTATAAAAAGTTTAAAAAAGGAGATTTTTTTATCCGGGAAGGGCAAACTTGCAAAGAAGTAGCCTTTGTAGCTTCAGGACTATTTAGATCTTTTTACTATTCATCTTTAGAAAAAGAAGTAACCTATTGTTTTACATTTTCCAATTCGTTTGTAACTGCTTATTCTTCTTTTTTATCTCAAAATAAAACTGTTGAAAATATTCAGGCTTTAACCGATGTTGAAATATTAACAATATCTCGAAATGAGATTTTAAAACTAGAGCAATCAAGTACCAATTGGTTGCGGTTTTTTAAACTTATTGCAGAACAGGAATATATAAAAATGGAAAAAAGAATTTTCCTGTTACAAAAGGAAACGGCCGAAAAACGTTATAGCGACTTACTTAAAAACCAACCGGAATATTTACAGTTTATTCCCCTTAACTTTCTCGCATCTTATTTAGGCATTACCCAAAGACATCTAAGCCGAATAAGAAAGTCAATTTCAAATTAGACAAATGTCCTTTTAAAGGAGCTTAGTTGTGTGGTTCTTTGTAAAAAACATAGAACATAGATGAAACAAATACTTATAATTAATGGGCATCCCGATAAAGAGAGTTTTAATTACGCATTATCAAAGGCTTATGCAAAAGGTGTAGGTAACACAGATGCGATCTTGAGCCAAATTAATATTTCTGAATTAGACTTTGAACCTAATTTAAAATTTGGTTACCGCAAGAGAATGGACCTGGAACCCGATTTGCTTAAGGCAATTGACAAGATAAAAAAAGCTGACCATATTGTATGGATATTTCCAATGTGGTGGTATGGGTATCCGGCTATAATGAAAGGCTTTATTGATAGAACATTTCTTCCGGGAATCACTTATCAACCGGTTAAGGGTAAAGCTTTTCCCGAAAAGCTCTTAAAAGGAAAATCGGCACGTTTAATTATTACTGCCGATACGCCAAAATGGTATGATTCTCTATTTATGAAAAGCCCGGCCATAAATCAGTTTAAAAAAGGTACTTTGCAATTTTGCGGAATTACTCCTGTAAAAGTAACTTACATCTCCCCGGTTAAAAATTCCAGTCCCGATTTTCGGAAGAAATACTTAGAAAAAATATCTTTATTGGGGGCAGGTTTAAAATAATTACTGAATTCAAGACTATAGGGAATTTACGCCTCTTAGTAACTTTAGTTTTTAGTAAGCCACAAGCTGAATAATCAAAAGACAGTTTATAAAGTGAATATAATATTGAAAATTATTCAGAATAAACTCAAGAACAGGGCTAGAGAAACACTGGGGTACAATACACCGCAAGAAATGATGTGTCTTGAAGGAAAAAATTATATTTGACCACGCAACTTTTAATAAGACTTTGTTGCGTTAGAACATTTAATCCAGCAATGCGAAAGAATTAATGAGCAAGAAAAATAGCATATTTATCGCAACAAGTTTAGATGGTTATATAGCTGATAAAAAAGGAGGAATTGATTGGTTGAATTCCGTTCCAAATCCCGACAATGACGATATGGGATATTTGCAATTTACGAATGGGATTGACGCACTTATTATGGGGCGAAATACATTCGAAACTGTAATTGGATTTAATGTTCCATGGCCATATAACAAACCTGTTTTTGTGTTAAGTAACAAATTGAAAGAAATACCTGAATCTCATAAGGACAAGGCTTTTTTAGTCCATGGAACTTTAACCGAAATTTTAGAACAAATTCATAAAAAAGGATATGAAAGATTATATATTGATGGAGGAAAAACAATCAGAAATTTTTTAAAAGCAGATTTAATTGATGAAATGCTATTAACAACTATTCCAATTTTACTAGGCGGCGGTTCTTCACTTTTTGGAGAATTACCTAACGAATTGAAATTTGAGTTAATTGAAACAAAAACATTTCTAAATCAAATATCGCAGAGACATTATAAACGAAAAAAATAAAATTTGAAATATCAACAAGCTCTATAGCTAATAGCAAATCAGATAGATTACAAGAGTTCTGCTCTTTGAGCAGGCAAAGCCAAAACAAAGTTTTGATGTTTAACCAATAAGTAAATTAAAAGTGAAAACGTTTGTTAAAGCTTAGAGATAAAGGAAGAATGAAGTGCTTCGAATCTATCATGCTTTTCATAAATAGACCGTTTCAGAACTCTGGCAGCAAATAAACCAAAGTGTATCTAATGAACAAAAAAATAGGAATTTTAAGAGGAATAAATGTAGGAGGAAAGCGAAAAATCCTGATGGCCGATTTAAAGTTACTTTGTGAAAAATTGGGCATGGAAAACGTAAAAACCTATATTCAAAGCGGGAACCTTATTTTTAATTCAGATAAACAAGGTTTTGAATTAGAAAACGCACTGGAGAAAGGTATTGCCCAGGAGTTCGGGTTTGATGTACCTGTAATAGTTAGAACAGAAAAGGAGCTTGAAACTTCAATAAATAACAATTCTTTTTATGATAAAGATGTTGATATTAGTCAGTTGCATTTAACATTTTTAAAAGAAAAACCTGCTAAGCAACATATAGACAAAGTATCAAGCCTTGACCACGAGCCTGATAAATTCAAAATAAAAGATAAAGATGTATTTATATTATGCGAGGGTAAGTATCATAAATCAAAATTATCAAACAGTTTTTTCGAAAAGCAATTGAAGGTAGGGGCCACAACCAGAAATTGGAAAACGGTATTAAAGCTTTTGGAATTAGCCAAAAATTAATTGAATGTTACGGGCTAGTCATTTCAAATAGTATTTAAATACAATTAATACCCAAAAATACACCGGAGATCTAACAGGCCTCTTAATTTAAAATGAATTACCCGGTTTTAAAATTAGTAGTTGAAACCAGGTAACATCGGAAAAAAGTACTACATTTAACTATACATTAGCAGGTTTTTGTTGCGGAATGTAATATCCCTTCAAATATAAAATATGAAAAACTGGAATTTTAAAGTTAAGTGTAGGCCTAACGAAATAAGTAAGAATTTGGAAGCTTCTTTTGGTGCTGCCAATGGGTTTGTGTTTAATATTAAAAACAATCAAAATAACTTAGTATCTTTTAAAATTCGTAAACGGCTGCTTTATGCCTGGTATATTCTTTATCATAATAACGTGGTCGTAAAAGGAAGCTTATCTAATGCAGAAGGAAAAGGGGAGACCAATGTAAATATCTCTTTTAGCCAGCACTTATTGTGGAAGTTTGTAATATTTGTACACCTGCTTTTAGCTTTAAGTTTTGTAATAGCTATTTTTTTAGGGAGTAATGATATTGCTATGTACGTATTGGCAATTATTACTTTAGCAATTGGCGTATTCTTATGGCTTAGGTTGCAGAAAAAATACGAAAGAAATATACAGGAGTATAAAGATTTGATATGTAATTTGTTATAGTTTTAATTTGGTTGGTTTGGAGTGGAAATGAAGTGATTTTAAAAGTAAGCTGTAAATATGTCCAATCTTAGAAACGAATCAGGTTTGACTATAATGATTTCTCAGAAAATGGCACTCACCTTTTATACTTAGAAAAATTTATTTACTTCTAAAAGATCATGAAAGTATTTTTTCCAGTACGTCTCCTACATAATATGCAATAAATGCTGCAATTCCTCCAAGTAAAAGGGTTTCCAGAATACCAACAATCATATTCTTTTCAGTCACCAAACTCTTAAGGGCACCTACAATAGAAAGTGCAATAGCGGTAAGAATGCAGGAGTATAAGAAAAGTTGAGAGTCCAGGCTTGAAGAGTTAGTGTTCATGAATAGATATGAAAGTAGGGGAACCGATCCTACTGCTAGAAAACTTGCAAAAGTTACTCCTGCTGTTTTATAAGGGGTTTTTTCGCCTCGAACCATTTCAAGTTCTTCTTTCATCATAGTATCTACCCATACATCTTTATTAGAGGTAATTACTTCTACCACTTGTTCTAATAACTCTCCTTTAAAGCCTTTTTCTTTATAGATATCCCTTATTTCCTGTATTTCTTTTTCCCTAAGATTTTCTATCTCCCAGTATTCTATCTGCCTGTGTTTATCGAAGTTGTCTTTTTCAGCTTTTGTAGAGAAAAAATTACCTACAGACATGGAGAAGCCATCGGCAATTAAATTGGCTAATCCCAGTATTACTACTACCGAAATTCCCAGGCTGGCACCTTCGGCCCCGGCTACTACCGCAAATGTTGTAATGGCACCATCAATTCCACCGTACACAAATTCACCAATATATTCTTTATTGATAAATAATGCTTTTCCCCGCGAATGAAGCAGGCTTTCATCTTTCTTAGGTGGTTCTTTTGGTGGCATACTGGGTGTTACAAACTTTTATTTAAGCTAAAGTTAATAGAAAATAGTGAAAATAAGAATCCTAATTTATCATTTAAAGCTTTTATAGCGAGTTCTTTACCAATAAAAATGTTCGCCATACTATATTTTATAAAACTTTCTGGGCTTACATATTTTCGAGCAAAAACATTTACGAGTTACTGTAAGTCTTTAAATGGATAGTAATTAGTAGCCTAAAGAAACTTACCAAGTAAATTAAGCCAAATATTCTTATTAAGAATTAGGAGTGATCAATGCAATCTAAGGCTGGGCGGGAGTAAGCAGATGATAAAAAAGAATAATTATTTTTTTTCAGTTTTGAGAGTCCAATGAAAATATCGTATTTTGCTTTTATTAATCCTGCTATATAATAAAACTTCATGGGAACAATAGAAAGACATCAAATAATAATAGAAAAAATTACTAAAGACGGGCAAGTCAAGGTTCAGGATCTATGTGATGAATTTGATGTTTCTTCGGTAACGGTTCGAAAAGACCTTAAATTTTTGGAAGAGAAGGGTTTATTGTATAGAATGCATGGTGGTGCGACCCATACCAATCCTTATACAACCGATAGGCATGTGAATGAAAAGGAGAAAATTCATCTTTCGGAAAAAATGGGCATAGGTGAAGTTGCTGCAAAAATGGTTACTGCCAACGACTCTATATTAATTGCTTCAGGTACTACCGTGTTATCCCTGGCCAAAAATATAAAGCCCCTGGAAAACCTTACGGTTATTACTTCAGCTTTAAACGTAGCTCTTGAATTAAATCAGCATATCGAGATAGAGGTTATTCAATTAGGGGGAATTCTTCGTAAACGTTCTTCTTCTGTAACCGGTTTATATGCAGAAAATAACCTTTCAGATTTTTCTTGCTCTAAATTATTTTTGGGGGTAGATGGTATTGATCTTGAATTTGGTCTTACCACGGCCAATATGATGGAAGCCAGGCTTAATAGGGAAATGATTAAAGTGTCTCAAAAAACTATTGTACTGGCTGATTCCACTAAATTTGGTAAACGTGGTTTTGGTAGAATTTGCGGTTTTGATAGTATAGATGAAATTATAACAGATTCAGGAATTTCAAAATTTACCAGGGAAGCACTGGAGGAACATGGAATAAAAATTACAATCGTATAATTATTACTACTGCACTGTATTATCGAGCTAAGATGGTTCCTTTTTTTTTCTTGAGATTTAAATAAAAGCTCCAATAAATAACTAAAGCACTTGCTTTAAGCTAATTTAGCTTACACAAAACTTTATTTTCTCCCTCCATAAAACAATTTCTCAGGGATAGGAGTGAGTGATATACTTGCTGCAATACCTGTTTTTTCCCCTACTATACATAAAAGTTAGCTTTAAGCTGCTGGAGAATATCTTTTTGTTTTTTCTGTTAGTTTAGTTTAATGAACTTTTTAATGCTTTCCGGTTTTAAAAAGCTTTCCCATATATTTTTGAAAGCATCTTTATAGAGATATAGGTTATAACACTATTTAAGTTTTTTAAAAACAAAAGCTAATATAACCTATTAGAACAGTCAACTTTAGAACATACCTTTTCTTAAAGATTCCTATATAAGGTGCTAGTTTCGTTTTGTATTTAATAATATGTGCTGTTGAGATATCATTTCGAAGAGATTTTAGGACTTTTCTTGCTATTTTTTTAATAGTTTTTATATGAAAACACTATTAAAAATAACAAATAAAAATAAATAAAATATTTTTTTAGGTTTTAAATTGTTGTTTTTTGTTTTTATTTTTTACATTTGATTTTGTTAATCTAATGTGAATAAATGATTTGATTGTAGGTGTTTTTTAGTCACTATATCGATTTCGCGCTTTATTCGACGGTTTACACAAGATTTAGTTAACCTAAAGTTAATAGAAAGACAATTTTAAGGTGCAGAAGAATTGAAAACTAAATAAAATATTTGCAAACCTAATTATGAAATTTAATTTAAAAAATTATGAAACAAATTTTACAAGGGTTTATGTTATTAACCTTAGTTCTGGGACCTGGGTTAATACAAGCTCAGGAAAGACCAATTTCAGGTCTGGTATCTGACGAAACAGGGATACCAATACCTGGGGTTACTGTTCAGGAAAAGGGAACCTCTAAAGGAGCGGTTACCGATTTTGATGGGGAATTTTCCCTTTCAGTTTCAGATAACAATAATACTGTTTTGGTTTTTTCTTTTTTAGGTTATAAATCTAAAGAAGTAAGCATTGGGGCTAAAACTAATTTTAATATTACTCTGGAGGAGGATTCAGAAAGTTTAGATGAGGTGGTAGTTGTAGGTTATGGTACACAAAAAGAAGAAAACCTGGTTGGTTCGGTAAGTACCGCAAACCTGGGAAATATAGAAACACGACCTTCTGCCGATATAGCCAGTTCTTTACAGGGGGCAGTGCCGGGATTAAACGTTCGCTCGGGTGCAGGTGGTGATCCTTCATCAACACCCAGTATCAATATTCGTGGTTTTAATTCTATTAATGGAGGATCTCCGCTTGTTATAATTGACGGTATAGAAGGAGACCTTGCAAACATAAACCCAAATGATATTGCAAGTGTTACGGTATTAAAAGATGCCGGTGCAGCCGCCATATATGGGGCCAGGGGCTCTTTTGGGGTTGTTTTAATAACCACTAAATCAGGAAAAGAAGGGGAGTTTAATGTAGAGTATTCCAATAACTTCGGATTTACTACAAATACCAGTAGAACCGATTTTGTTACCAATCCATATACTTATGCAAAATGGGTAGATGAAGCTATAGGGTCTTACCATAGTGGATGTTACGTTTGTTATGAAGATGAAGATTGGGAAATTGCACAACAGGTAGGGAATGGGGAGCGAGAACCATTCTATGAACAACAGCCTGACGGGACTTATAAATTCTTCGGAAATACCGATTTCTATGATATTTTATTTAAAGATCGAAGAGCGCACCAGATAAATAATATTTCGGTTTCCGGTGGGTCTAAAAAGCTAAGAGGAGTGATTTCGGGTAGAACTTATGAAAGGGAGAAAATCCAAAACATTCAGGATGCCGAAATGAAACGATATAACCTGCAGCTTAAATTAAGTGCGAATCCTTATGAATGGTTGGAGTTAACGGCATTGAGTAGGTTTAGTAGTAGGTATGACGAGCAATATGCAGGAACAAAAAATGGTTGGGGAGATGAATTTGGAGTTAGTAAATGGCGTGACCTTTTTCCTAATCATCCGGCATTTGTAGATGGTTATGGTGTTAGTGTTGGCCGTACCAGAAATGGTTATGTAGGCCGTTTAGGAGCCTTAAAGGAAGGTGCAGCGCATCGACAATGGACGTATGAAAATCAAACAAACACCCTGGGTGCTGAAATTAAACCTCTTGAAGGTTTGGTGCTCAATATGAATTATAACTATAGTATTGACAGAACAGACAGGACGTTTTCTTATAAACCATTTAGTTACCTGTCTGGAGATAAACTTGAGTTATTAGAGGATGAAGGCTTAAACCGTCTAAATGAATATCGTTGGAAAGACTATTACACTGCGATAAATATTTATGGTACTTATACCAAAAGAGTTGCAGATAAGCACAACTTTAAAGTAATGCTTGGTTTTAATCAGGAGGAGTTTGATAGGGATAGAGTAGGGATGAGAATTGAGGATTTACTTACCAGGGATAAAGCTAATATTACTTTTGGTACTGAAATGCTAGATATGGAAGGCTCTACGTTAGAATGGGCCGTTCAGGGATATTTTGGACGATTTAATTATGATTACGATGGTAAATACCTTTTGGAGCTTAACGCCCGTTATGATGGCTCTTCACGTTTTCCTGAGGAAAACAGGTGGGGGCTATTTCCATCTATTGCCGGAGGTTGGATAATTGACAAAGAAGACTTCTGGACACCTTCAATAGAAAGTGTAATTTCTTCTTTAAAATTAAAAGCCTCTTATGGTAAGCTTGGAAACCAGAGTGTTGGTGTGAATACCTTTAGACAACTCATAGGAATGGGTAGAACTTCCTGGTTGTTTAATGGTGAGCAAAACAACTATGCAAGGGTGCCATCACCACTGCCGGCCAATATTGGATGGGAGAAGATAACTTCAACAAATGTTGGTCTTAATATGGGCTTTTTAAGGGATAAATTAACAACCTCTCTTGAAGTTTACGAGCGTAATACAGAAGATATGTACTTGCCTGGTCAACCCTTGGCAGCTGTATTTGGTGCATCAGAACCTAGAAGGAATTATGCAGCAATGCGAAACAGAGGTTTTGAGGTAACTGTAGGGTATAATGATGAATTTACTGTTTTAGGTTCAGAGTTATCCCTTAGTGCGAGTGCGAATGTATCAAATAACCGTGCAGAAATAACAAAATTTGATAATCCAAACGGCTTGCTGAGTACTTTTTATGAAGGTCAGGAAGTGGGTGAAATATGGGGGTATCGCATAGACGGTCAATTCCAATCAGATGAGGAAGCTGCAGCTTTTCAAAGTGAATATGGAAGAGACAACCTTTTTAGGGTGTATAGGGGAATACTTGATTATGGCTCAAATAGTGACTGGAACCTGTTAAGGGGAGGAGATCTTAAATATGTAGATGTTGATGGAGATGGTAGTATAGATAACGGTAATAATACGCTTGAAGATCACGGAGACTTAGTGCCAATTGGAAATTCTATGCCACAATTTCCTTTTGGGTTTAATATAAATGCTTCCTGGAAAAATTTTGATCTTACTGTTATTGGGCAGGGGGTTGCAAAACAAGATTGGTACCCCAACGGCCCATTGTATTGGGCAACTTTCCACAGGCCATATACATCATTTATTAGAAAAGATCTTTTAAATAAAGTTTGGGATCCGGCGCACCCTAACGATCCTAATAGAATATTTCCTCAGAGACAAAGAGCCTATAGTGCTTTAAGTTCTGGACGTATGTCGTATAATTATAATGATCACTTTTTAACCAATATTGGGTACTTAAGAATTAAAAACCTTACCCTTGGGTATACTATTCCTCCTACTTTAACCAAAAAGGTGAATATAAAAAGGTTAAGAGTTTTTCTTAGTGGAGAGAATATCTTTACCTGGAGTTTTGGAGGTTTAACAAAATATCTTGATCCTGAAGAGGTAGGAAGCCATGTAAGTTATTCAAACCCAAATAGTGTTAGCGGAAGATCGGCAACGAACACGCAATTGTACCCTATGGGCAAAACATTTTCGGCGGGCTTGCAAGTAAACCTATAAGCTTCTTTAATAATAAAAGGTTATCAAAATATATAAATCAACAATATTCAAAATGAAAACAAAAGATATACAGAAAAAAATGATTCGTGTATCGTCATTATTGGCTTTTTCTCTTCTATTGATAAGCTGTGATGCTGATATATTGGACCAGCCACCTGGGGATGCCATAACTTCAGATGAGTTTTTTAATACAGGTGCTGATCTTGAAGCTTACACCAATGATTTATATGGTGTTTTGCCAACAAAATCGGTGTATATGGACGATTCAGATTCCGATAATATTTTAGGTGTAAGTGCCGGAGATAGGTTAAGAGGAACACGAAGGGTGCCAACCGATAGGGGGAGCGGAGGCTGGTCCTGGGGGCACCTAAGAAGAATTAATTATTTCCTGGAAAATTATAATAGGGTAGATGATGCACAGGCTACGGCAAAATATTCGGGAATAGCAAAGTTTTTTAGAGCTTACTTTTACTTCGAAAAAGTACAACGATTTGGAGCAGTGCCATGGTACGGTGAAGTTATAAATCAGGACGACGAAGAGCTATTGACCAAAGGCAGGGATTCACGACAGTTGGTAATGGATTCTATTATAGCTGATATTGATTATGCTATTGAAAATATTCCGGCAGAAAAGGAACTAAATCGTATAACTAAATATACTGCACTTATTTTAAAGGCCAGGATTGGACTTTATGAAGGTACATTTAGAAAGTATCATGGGATAGACGACTATGAAAGATTCCTGGAAGGTGCAGCTTCAGCAGCTAAAGAGCTAATGGATTCGGGAGCCTATGAGCTTTATACCAGCGGTGGTACAGATAGGGCATATCTAGATCTTTTCGCTATGGAAGATCAGAATACGACTGAAACCATTTTGGCAGTAGATTATGAGTTTGGATTAAGAACTCATGACCTGGCTTATAGAATGACGGCACCAACCCAGGGAAGATGGGGCTTAGCAAAAGATTTAGTGAATAGTTATTTGATGACCGATGGTTCTTCATTTACAGATCAACCAGGTTATGAAACAATGGAGTTTTATGAAGAAATGCAGAATCGTGACCCCAGATTGACACAAACCACTGCAGGTCCTAACTTTGCTACCTATGGTTCTGAAGAACGTGAGCCTGTAAATTTAGATATTACCAGAACGGGTTATCGTATAATAAAAGCATTACCACCAAAAGGACCGCAATGGGGATCTGGCGGATCATTTAACGATGTGATACTATTTCGTTACGCCGAAGCTTTGCTAATCTATGCTGAAGCTAGAGCAGAACTGGGAACATTGACACAGGGAGATTTAGATATTTCCATAAACAAGTTAAGGGATCGCGTAGGTTTACCTCATTTGAATATGGCTGAAGCCAATGCAAATCCAGATTCATACCAGGAAAGCCTTTATGAAAATATTGAAGGACCTAATAAAGGAGTAATCCTGGAAATACGTCGCGAACGAAGAGTGGAAATGGTAAATGAAGGACTTCGTTGGGACGACCTTATGAGGTGGAAAGAAGGCCAAAAAATTGAAGCTCCAATAGAAGGGATTTACTTCGCAGAATTAGGTGCCCATGATTTTAATAATGATGGTAAGTTTGATGTATATGTACACGATGGGGACACTTCTGGTGCACCAGATGAAGTGAGCACTATGGTGAATATCAATGAAAGGCCCTTAACCGAAGGTGACTACGGGAACATGCTTTTATTTGAAGGTGGTAATTTTGACGAAAATAGGGATTATTTCTACCCGCTGCCACTTGAAGATTTGGAGCTTAATGATAATTTAGAGCAAAATCCCGGCTGGTAATTGAGAAGGTTAAAAAAGAGTAAACTGAGGCAAGCTCACGAAGCCTTGGTTGGAAACAAATTTTTAATTTAGTGGCAAGCTTCGGGGTATTATACCCTTTGGCGGTACCAATAAAATATTTGAATAGGTGATTGGTCTAAGGATTGATTAGCAAAACCTGCCGTAATTACTACGGCAGGTTTAATTTGTTAGGTCTTAACAGATGTTTTTTATTTCTAGGCTAAAGTGGCAATAGCTCCAGAAATCACCAATTATTATAATTAAAAAGATTGCTTTTAAACTTCTCTTAATGTGGCCATATTAATGTATTAATCTTATTAACCGGCTAATTGATTTAGCTGATGAATATTAATCAAAATTTCAATAAAAATGAAAATTACTAAATTGCTGTTATGCTTATTTCTTATATCTTCCTTGAGTTGTAAGAACAAAAATGAAACTAATAAAAATGAGCGTTCTAAAGATGAAATTTCCCAATTAGATGTAGAAGTTCAAGGACATAGGGGAGACCGTGGAAATTTCCCTGAAAATTCTATTCCCGCTTTTCTAAGTGCGGTGAAAAAAGGTGCTGATGTTCTGGAATTGGATGTTGTGGTTTCTAAGGATAAGAAGATTGTTGTTTCTCACGAACCTATTATGTTAGCTTTATATATGTTGACTCCAGAAGGAGATAGTATAGCTAAAGAAGATGAGAAGGATTATAATCTTTATAAAATGGATTATGATAGTATTAAAAAGTTTGATAGCGGCTCCAGAAAAAACCGCTTATTTCCAGATCAAAAGCTTCAAAAGACCTATAAACCTTTATTAAGTGAGGTAATAGATACAGTAGAAAATTATATTAAAGTTAATAATCTTGATGAGGTTAAATATAATATTGAAATTAAATCTTCTAAAAAGAATTACGGGATTTATCAGCCTAATCCAAATGAATTTGTAGACCTGGTAATGAATTTACTGGAAGAAAAAAATATAAAGAATAAGGTTAATATACAATCGTTTGATGTAAATGTTCTAAAAATTTTAAATGAGAAGTATCCAGATGTTGAACTTGCTTATTTAGTGTCTAAAGAAGGGGTAGATAAAAATTTAAAGAAACTGGGTTTTACTCCAGATATCTACAGTCCTAGCCATAAGCTGCTTAAAAGTAATTTGGTGGTAGATTCTATTAAAGAGCAAAATATGGAATTGATTCCCTGGACCGTAAATGAAGAAAAAGATATAAAAAGAATGTTGGAGTTAGAGGTTGATGGTATTATTACAGATTACCCTGAAAGGGTATTGAATAAAATATAGTTTTAGCCAAATTACCCGGTGAGATTAAAAAAGAGAGGATATAGTCCTCTCTTTTTTAATTTGAAATACCGTTGGATTATATTCTTAATTCAAGTAGTCTTGAAGAATTTGTGCCCAGGTTTTATAAGCGGTGGCGTTTAAGTGTAAACCTTCTTCAGTAAATTTTTTGCTTAAGCGGTCTTCTTCATCCAGAAAGTGAGGGTGCAGATCAATAAAGTTAACATTATAAGTTTGCGCTAATTTTTCTAATTCCTTGTTAATAGCCAGTATATGTTCATCTTTATTGTAATGGTTCTTATATCGTGTAAATGTATTATTTACAGGTAAAATACTTTGAATAAATACCTTTGTTTCGGGGCTTCCTTTTTTTATCCTATCTATTATTTTTTCATAGTTGGAAACAATTATCTCATCAGGATAATTTTTTGCAATATCATTTATGCCAATAAGGATAAAAACCTTTGCAGGTTCTCCTTCTATAACTTCATCCAATCTTTCCAAAATACCAAAGGTAGTATCACCCGAGATGCCACGATTTTTCGCATTGGGTAGTCCTAACAGTTCACTCCAACTGGTTCCGGCAGTAATGCTGTTGCCTAAAAATATTATATCTTCTTTAGAATTTGGGTAGCTTTCAAATTGATTTACCTGAATATGGTAATTTCTGGGTCTATGTAAACTATCAATACTAATATTTTGGGAAACCATTGCCGTGGTTGTAAGTAGAAGGATTGCAAGTGAAAAATTTCTAAATTTCATTTTCTATATTTTAAAATTTACATACTTATTTTAGTCTATAACCTATGCCTGGGACTTTGCTAAATCTAATATTTTTTAAAGATGCCAGTTAGTGTATATTTATTGATCTAGCATTTTGTGCAAAGGTCTACCGCTAGTTCCATTGGGAAAGGCAATACCTAAAATACTAGCTACCGTTGGTGCAATGTCTGGAATTTCAGAACGTTCTGTGGTATTTCCTTGTTTTACACCTGCACCAAAAAAGATAAGAGGGGCGTGGGTATCGTAAGTAAGACCGCTACCATGAGTAGAACCGGTTTTTGGGTATACAATAGTCGCAGGATTCAAAACAAAAACCACATCCCCGCTGCGTTTCTGATTAAAACCATTTTGAATTAACTCCCTAATACCACTGCTAAAGTTTGCACCTAAAAGCTGTTTGCGTGTTATAACTTTATCAATTTGCTCTTGCTGAATACAAAACAAGGCTACAGAATTTTGTAATTCTTCACTGCTAATATTGGCTTCTTTAAGTTTTTTATAATTAAAAAATACCTGTCCATTAGAGACATTCTGAATTAAATTGTCTTTGCCAAATTCACTAAAAACATGTTTTTTTAGAGCTTGTGTAAATTTTAAATCATTAAAATATCCCCCGGGAATTTTAACCGATTGTAAATAGGAAGGTACATTCACCGCGCCGTGGTCGGCAGTAAGGAATATAGTGTATGCTCCTTTGCCTATATTCTTGTCCAGAAAATTCAATATCTCTGCTATGTTTTTATCCAGGCGTAGATAAGTGTCTTCAATTTCTTTAGAGTTTACCCCAAAATTATGGCCAACATAGTCTGTACTGGAAAAGCTTAAGGTTAAAAAATCAGTAATTTCGTCTTCGCCAAGTTTTTCTCCTTTTATTGCAGCCAGTGCAAAATCGGTGGTTAGATCGTTACCAAAAGGAGTAGCGCTTATAATACCAAAGTTTCCATTCTTGCTACTTAAGGCTTTTAAATTATATGGAAAGGTCGCTTTTTCTTTGCCTTTAAACCCGGCTTCAAAATTGTTTTCGTCTATTCCACTTTCAGTATAAGTTTCTATATCATAAAGTGTATTCCATTCTTTTAGGTAAGATTTAACTTTCCCTGAATCATTGAAATCACGAATCCATTTTGGCAAATCATCTCTATAGAAAGAACTTGTAATGAAACGCCCTTCCTTTCCTCCAGAAAACCAATAAGCAGCATTTGCAGTGTGGCCGGCGGGCAAAATAGAGCCGCGATCTTTTAGGGCTACCCCAATTGTTTTTCCCTTCATTTGGGTGTGCAGCCTGTTTTGATCGGCTATTGTGGTAGTTTTAAGTAAGACCGGAGACATTTTTCCTGCATCAGAATTAGTTCCAATAGGAGTAACCGAGGCATCATCGGTACAGTATACAGATTCACCTTTTACTTTGTCGAACCAATTATTGCCAATAATACCATGGTTCATTGGGGTAGTTCCGGTCCACACAGAAGCATGTCCCGGTCCTGTATAGGTGGGAACGTAATTAAAATGGTGATTTTTAAAATTATAGCCTTCGCTAACTAGTCGCTTAAAGCCGTTTTCTTCAAATCGTTCCCAAAACCTCGTAAGGTAATCGTATCGCATTTGGTCTACTACGATTCCTACCACCAGTTTAGGTTTTTGGATGTTATTTTGTTGTTGGGCATAATTTTTTGTTATAAATAGGAGGCAAAAAATTAAAAGATACTTAGCTTTCATCTAGAGCGGTTTTATTTAATTATTTAAGAAAAGGTATGCTATTGCTGCTATGGAGGCACCAATTACAGGCCCAATAATGGGAATCCAGGAGTAGTTCCAGTCACTTTTGCATTTATTATAGGTACCAGAGAATGAACTATTCTCGGTCCTAAATCTCTTGCTGGATTAATAGCATAGCCCGTGGTGCCGCCTAAAGAAAGGCCAATAGCCCACACCAAAAAGGCTACCGGGATTGCTCCCAGTGACCCCATACCTATTGGGGTCTCACTTTCATTTCCCATTACAGGATTTGTGACATAGAATATTACAAATATTAGAGTGAAAGTTCCAATGATTTCACTCAATAGATTTGAAAACTTATTACGTATTGCCGGGGCTGTACTAAATGCTGCCAGGTGAAGGTTGGAATTAGTGGTGCAATTAAAGTGTTGCCTATAAATAGCCCACACCAAAAAGCTCCCGGCCATTGCTCCCAGCATTTGGGCTCCAATAAATATTGGGGCTTTCTCCCAGGGAAACTCGCCGGCTATAGCTAAGCCTAGTGTAACTGCCGGATTAATATGCGCCCCACTATAGGGCGCAGCAATTACAACGCCCGTAAAGACGGCCAGTGCCCAACCGGTAGTAATAACTATCCAGCCGCTATCATTTCCTTTGGTTCCTTTTAAAACCACGTTGGCTACCACGCCATTTCCCATTAATATTAAGAACATGGTGCCAATAAATTCAGCCGTAAATTCATTCATAATACTTTAATTTTTAGACCAACAATTAGTAGTTTTTACAGCCCGTTGCCAACCATTAAGCATTTCCTGAACAGGAATTTTATCATTCGGATTAAAACTCTCCATAACTTTCCACTTAGATTTAATCTCTTCAATATCCTTCCATATTCCAGCTCCTAAACCTGCTAAATACGCAGCACCCAGTGCAGTAGTTTCTGTAGTTTCAGGTCGTAAAATGCGAGTACTCAAAATATCAGCTTGAATTTGCATTAAAAGTGAATTTACAGTGGCTCCTCCATCTACTCTTAATTCTTTAATTTTAATTTCGCTATCGGCTTCCATAGCTTTTACAACATCATAAGTTTGATAAGCTATGCTTTCTAATGAGGCTCTTGCAATATGGCTTTGGTTGCTTCCTCTGGTAATTCCTACAATAGTGCCACGTGCGTGTTGATTCCAGTGTGGTGCACCTAAACCTGCAAAAGCAGGTACAAGATAAAGCCCGTCTGTAGTTTCTACCTGTTCAGCCAATGCTTCAATATCTGCAGCCGAAGAAATCAATCCCATGCCATCACGTAACCATTGTACAACTGCTCCCGCAATAAAAATACTTCCCTCAAAAGCATAATTTACTTTATCACCTATTTTCCAGGCGATGGTGGTTATTAATTTATTTTTTGAAATTATGGGCTGGTCACCAATATTCATTAATAAAAAACATCCGGTACCATACGTATTTTTTGCCATTCCTTTTTCGGTACACATTTGGCCAAATAGGGCGGCGTGTTGATCTCCGGCAATACCGGTGATAGGAATTTTTTTTGAAAAAATTTCTCCGGAGGTCTCAGAAAGTTTACCACTGGAATCACAAACTTTAGGAAGCATGCTTTTTGGGATTTCAAATAACTCCAATAACTCTTCATCCCAGTCTAAGGTGTGAATATTAAAAAGTAAGGTTCTTGATGCATTGGTCACATCGGTTAGGTGATCTTTACCATTGGTTAAATTCCAAACAAGCCACGAATCAACAGTACCCAATGTCAATTTGCCGGCTTTTGCTTTTTCTTTCGCACCTACAACGTTTTCGAGTATCCACCTAACTTTGGTTGCCAGGAAGTAAGCATCTAATACCAAGCCTGTTTTTTGTTGTACCATTGCTTCGTGCCCTTCAATTTTTAAAGCATCGCAGTAATCTGAAGTTCTTCTATCTTGCCATACAATAGCATTATATATGGGGGCTCCGGTTTCACGATCCCAAACTACGGTGGTTTCCCTTTGGTTGGTTATCCCTATTGCATGAATATCATCTGATTTCAATTTAGCCTTAGAAACAACTTCGGCTGCAACACTAATTTGTGATGACCAAATCTCATCGGGATCATGTTCTACCCAGCCTGGTTTGGGAAAGATTTGTTTAAACTCTTTTTGCGCAACGGAAATTGGATCCCCATGTTCGTTAAATACTATTGCCCTGGAGCTTGTGGTACCCTGGTCAAATGATAATATATGTTTTTTCATATTTACTTGGTTTCTATTTCTTTAGATTTTGGTTTTACTGGATTATAGGGTTCGGGCAGGTATTTTTGTGCCATTTTAATGAAGTTTTTTGTTTGATGATCTATCCAGGATGTATCTCTCCCTAAAACATCAGCCATGATTTTAGCTGTTTCTTCTGCAGCATCAATAGCCGCCCTGGCATTCAAAAATAATAATCGAGTTCTTCTGGCTAAAAAATCTTCGATAGTCCTTGCCATTTCTTTTCTGGCAGCCCAAACTACCTCTGCTTTTATAACTGGAAATTCCGGGTGAAGTCGTTCTTGTAATTTTGGTTCATCTTTGGCTAATTTCATTATTAATTCTGCATCACTTCCGTAAATATCTAAATAATTTCCAGTTACCTTCCGGGTAGCACCATGTATTTTTAAATGATCTGTTTTGCAGGGTGTGTTTTTTAAATTTCCGGTTTCAATGGCTAAATCTACGGTATCTTCAGCCATTTTACGATAAGTAGTCCATTTGCCACCTGTAATGGTAACAAGCTTAGATCTGGAAACGGTTAATTTATGATCTCGGGAGATTTCTTTTGTGCCTTTGTCTTTACTGGGCTGTACCAATGGTCTAAGACCTGCAAAAACACTTAAAATATCTTTCTTTGATGGTTTTTTTGCAAGATATTCTTCAAGGTTGTTTAGAATAAAATCTATTTCGCTATCGAGAGCGCTAGGTTCAAGAAGATGGTGCTCTACCGGGGTATCAGTAGTTCCTACAAGAAGATGTTCATGCCAGGGAAGAGCAAATAATACCCTGCCATCTGAAGTGGAGGGGATCATAAGGGCGTGATCACTCTTCATAAAAGATTTATCAAGAACAAGGTGAATTCCCTGGCTTGCTTTAACTAATGGGGTTTTTGAAGAATCGTTCATTTTAAGAATATTATCCACAAAAACCCCCGTTGCATTGATAACGACTTTCGATTTGAGATTATATGAATTACCGGTTTCGATATCTTTTGCTTTTACACCGGTAATTTTTTTATCTTCATCCTTAGATAGTGCGGTTACTTCAAAATAATTCAGAAGGTCTGCTCCCTGCTCTGCGGCGCTTTGCGCTAAATTTATAGCTAGGCGTGTGTCATCAAACTGGCCGTCGAAATAAAGCACCCCTCCATTAAGGCTTTCTGTATTTAAATTTGGTAAATGAAGTAAAGTTTCCTCTCTACTTAGGAACTTGGTTTTCTGAAACCTTAGGCTTTTTGCCATCCAATCATAAATTTTTAGCCCAATTCCATAGTAATATTTATCCCAGGCTTTATAGCTTGGAATTATAAACGGAAGCATTTTCACTAGATGAGGAGCATTTTTAATCATAAGGCCCCTTTCTTTTAATGCGTCCATAACCAATCCCAAATTTCCTTGTGCAAGATATCTTACACCGCCATGTACCAGTTTGGTGCTTCTGCTGGAAGTTCCGTTTGCAAAGTCTGCTTGCTCTAAAAGTAATGTTTTTAAACCTCTGGAACTTGCGTCGAGAGCAGTGCCAAGACCTGTAGCCCCGCCACCAATAATTATAACATCCCAGGTTGAAGAAGAGCTTAGTTTAGAAAGTATGTGGTCTCTTTTAAAAGAATTATTTTCTGAATTCTCACAGGTATTTGTCTTTTTCATTCTTTGTTTGACTAAAATTCTGATTCAAATATATTATCAAAAAGAAACTAAAACAAACAAAAAGTAATTTTTTATACTTATTTTTGATTTTAAATTATTTTGTTTGTTTATTTGATGAAAGTTAAGGTTGATGATAGATATTAATCTGAAAAGATATTCTACGGAGGCTTTAAGGTTATTTTTTTATTTGTTTTAGCGTAAAAGTAAAAGTGGTTGAAAAAAGAATGGCTGAAAAAGCTTTTTGAAATCGTTTCAGAGATCCCGAAAGTTACCTTTTCTATTGAGTGACCGGAAGTGGCTTTGGAAGATATAACCTTTTAATCACGTTCTATAAACAATAGGAATAAGTTTAAAACTGAAATTTACACCTCCAAAATATTTTAATATGAAAAAAATAAAACTTATTACTTGTTTACTATTAACCATTCCGGGATTTCTGGCTGCTCAAAATGCTACCGGAAAGATCTTTGAGGATAAAAACCGGAATGGAAAGTTAGATTCAAATGAATCAGGAATTCCAAATGTGTCTGTAACCAATGGGGAGGATGTGGTGCTAACCAACGAAAAAGGTGAATATAAGTTACCCGCATCTAACGATTTTATTATCTCTGTGATAAAACCTTCTGGATATAATTATCCGGTAGATGAAAATAACTTACCACTATTTTACTACAACCATAAACCTAAAGGCTCGCCTAATTTGCGATATGCCGGAGTGGAAGTTACAGGTGATTTGCCACAAGAGTTGAATTTCCCTTTGATTAAGAATGAAAAAGAAAAGGAAAATTTTTCGGCATTGATATTTGGTGATCCGCAAATGTACAATGAAGCTCAGGTGGCTTATTTTGAAAAGGGATTAATCTCGGAGGTGAAGAGAAATAAAAATATAGTATTTGGTATTTCATTGGGTGACCTTGTAGGAGATGATTTAGATTTATTTGATCCTTACATCAATGCTGTAAGTAAGCTGGATTTGCCCTGGTATAATGTTATAGGTAATCATGACTTAAACTTTGATGTAGACAGGGATGAGGATAGTGATGAAACCTTTGAAAAGTATTTTGGACCTCCTAATTATGCTTTTAATTATGGAAAGGTTCATTTTATTGTATTAGACGATATACTGTATCCAGATCCACGAGATAATAAAGGATATTGGGGTGGCTTTAGGGAAGATCAGCTTAATTTTATTGAAAATGATTTAAAACACGTCCCTAAAGATCATTTAATTGTTATTTCGGTACACATACCTTTTAGTGAGCCCAAAGGCGATGTTTTTAGAGATGAAGATAGGCAGCGGCTTTTTGAAATACTTAAAGATTTTCCAAATACCCTTTCTCTCTCGGCCCACACCCACATTCAAAGACAGGATTATTTTAAAAAAGAAGATGGTTGGTTAGGAGAAAAGCCTCACCATCATTTTAATGTAGGAACAACCAGTGGAGACTGGTATTCTGGAAAATTAAATGATAAAGGTGTTCCAATTTCAACTATGCGTGATGGTACACCCAAAGGTTATGCGATTATAAATTTTGAGGAGAATAAATATACTATAGATTATCAGGTGGCGGGAGAGTCGGAAGATTATAGAATGCAAATATTTTCTCCCAAAGTGGTGGCCAAAGATAAAAATACCAAAGCGGGGATTTTTGTTAATTATTTTATGGGAAGCGAAAATGACAAAGTAGAATACCGGGTTGATGATGGAAAATGGTCTAGGATGAAGTATGTGGAAGAATATGATCCCACGTATGTAGCTATGGTTTACGAATGGGATTTAACCGAAGAGCTTTTTTCAGGTAGGCGTCCTTCAAATCCTGTAAAGAGCAAACATCTTTGGCGTGGTAAGATACCAACAAAATTGGCCGAGGGAGTACATACCATAGAAGTAAGAGTTGAAGATATGTTTGGAAGAATATTTACTGAGACCCACGAATATAAAGTTGTTTCTGATAAAAAATAATAAATATTAAAAATTTTTTTTGAGTAAACTTAATAATTTCAGATCATAAGATTCTGAAATTATTAAGTTTTTTTATTTTTAGAATCTATCATTTTTCTTTAAGAACACTGTATCCTTAATAGCTATTTCTAAATATATTCACGTTAGCTTATTTCTTGTGGTTTCGGGGTTATTGTTGTGAAAAAATGTTAATTTATCTTGAAAATAATTTACATTATATAAAAATATGGTTACGATTGATAATTTGGTAATATAGAAATAATTGTTAATTTCGGTCGGTTCAATTTTTTGTTTTCTGTAATTAATTTTATTGTTTTTTTTAAAGTCGAGACCAGAATTAGTTACTACTTGAAATCATTAAATATTCTTTGTTGGACAGATTATACTATTCTTAAGATTTTTAATAATTAAAGGATTAAATTAAAAATGGAATACATTGAAGGAAAGAGGATATTTAAGGATGAAGTTGATGAGCATTTCAGTGTGTATTTAAATGATTTTAATAGTAGAGAGACGAAAAAATCTCGCCGTGTTATAGACTGTAAACACTCTTCAGGGGTAAGCTCGAGCGTTAACCCAGAAAAGGTAGAAGACTTAGCTTTTTTATTCTGGGAAAAGATCAAGAGAGGAGATATGGACGCTTTAGGGCAGTTGTACGACCTTTATGTAGATGAGTTATTTCTATATGGAATGGAAAAGGTTCAAGACAAAATTCGCGTTATGGACGCTATTCATGATCTTTTTGTCGATTTATATAAATATCGTAACAGTATAGCCTCTCCTTCTAATGTTAAGTATTATTTGTTGAGATCGCTGAAGCGAAAAGTATATAGAAAACAGTCTTCCAAAAAGTGTATAAATTTACAAGACTCCTTTTTTGAGAAAAAAACAGTGGCAACTGAATTATCTTATGAAGAGAAAATCATTGAAGGGGAGTATTCAAAAGAAAAAAAAGATAAATTAAAATTGGCCTTAACATTTCTTACAAAGAGGCAACAAAAAGCATTACATTTAAGATTTACTGAAAACAAGCCATATAATGAAATTGCCAATACTATGAATATTAGTATTGCAACCTCCAGAACATTGGTCTACCGTGCAATATTAGTGCTTAAAAAGCATTGCATTTCACTTTTTTTAACTGTCTCAGGTATATTTATTTAAAAAAAACTTAAAAATTTTGTCTATATATTATAAGTATGGTGCTTATGTATATATAGGCCTCTATTTACTTTTCTTATAGGAAAGAATACTGTCTAATATTCTGGCTAAAACCTTATTAATTGAAAGTCAGATTAATTTCATTTTAATGAACGAGAAAGAAAAAAAAGAATTAAGAGCCAAGATTATTACATCTGCTTATGCCTATAAAACAAGAAGGAAAAGATTGTTTTATAGTATATCAATAGCAGCGTCTATATTGCTAATAGTTACTTTAGGCTTTTATAAATACAATCTCTCAGAATCCTCTATTGCAAAATTTGCGGAATCTTCAGGAGACATAAGTATAGAAAGTGAAAGCAAACAAGATGTACAGTTATTTTTAAGTGGAAATAAAAAGGTGGTAATACAAAGTAATAATTCAAGTATTGCTTATCAAACTGGAGGACGGGAAATAAATATAGCTGACTCTTTGGGGAAAAGACAGGAAGTTACTTTAGATAATTCCAATGAGTTTAATACCCTAATAGTTCCCTATGGTAAACGATCTAAAATAAAATTATCAGATGGAACAATGGTTTGGTTAAATTCTGGCTCGAAACTGATTTACCCCGCTACTTTTAAAGCTAAGAACAGAGAGGTGTTTTTAATAGGAGAAGCAATTTTTGATGTTGCACATAATGCAAAACATCCTTTTAAAGTACTATCTAAAGGGCATACCATTGAAGTGCTAGGTACCGTCTTTAATGTTAGTAATTATCCTGAGGATAAAGATATTAAAACGGTGCTTAAAAGTGGAAGTGTAGAAATTAGCTATAAATCAGATTCTTTTTTTAAATCAGAGGAAAAAACAAAAATTACACCGGGTACCATGGCTGTGTATAATAAGGCCAGCCCAAAGGTGAATACCAAAAATGTAGAGGTAGAAAATTATTTTTCCTGGAGAGAAGGTGTTTTAATATTTAAGAATAATAGCCTGAAACATATCATGGGAAAATTAGGAAGGTACTATAATGTGGATATTGAGTTTCAGGAGCAGTATATGGAAAGCGAAACTTTCTCGGGCTACTTAGATTTAAAAGATTCGGTAGAAGGAGTATTAAAAACCTTGCAGAATGCAACCAACTTTAATTATAATATTAAAGAAAACGGATTAATAACAATTAATAAACTGGAAAATATGGAATGAAAATAACAAAGAAAGCCATAAGATGCGCCAACATCTTATGGCCGGGTCAGTTAACTTACTTATGTAGAATAAAATAAACTAACGAAAAACAAAATTATGAATAAAAATGAAAGATTTAGGTCATGTTTTGATTTAAATAACTTTACACGAAACTTAGTAAAAATTATGCGTGTACTATTAATCCTAATAGGATTGGGGCTTGGTTCCTCTTATGCTAATTCTTCCTACAGCCAGACTAAAATAGATATTGCCCTTAAGGATGCAAACCTAATTGAATTTTTTGAAGAAATTCAGGCTAACACCGAATTTGTGTTTTTTTACAAAGATGATATCTTACAAGAGAATTTACGGATTTCTGTGAGCTTAAAAAAGGCTTCCCTGGAAAACATTTTAAAAAGTGCTTTTAGCAATACCAGTCTTGATTATAAAATCTCAGATAAACAAGTGGTTGTAAAAAAACTAGCACAAAAATCTAATAGGTTACCCAATATAAATAGCGAAAATCAACAAGAAACCCTTACAGTTACCGGTACTGTTACGGAGGCTAAAACCGGAATGCCTGTTCCGGCTGCGAATATTTTGGAAATAGGAACTTCTAATGGCGTAATGACAGATTTTGACGGGAATTATTCTATAGATGTACCTAAAGATGCTGTTTTAAAAGTTAGCTATATAGGTTATGCCGCAAAGGAAATTCAGGTAAACAACCGTAGCGAAATCGATATCGTGTTAGAAGAGGACGCTGCGGCATTAGATGAAGTGGTAGTAGTTGGGTATGGAACTCAGAAGAGAGAAAATCTTACTGGGGCACTATCTTCAATGGATTTTGACGAAACCATTGAGAACCGGCCAGTAACAGATGCATCTCAAGCCCTTTCGGGGAAAATGTCAGGTGTATGGGTGAGTCAAAATTCGGGATTACCCGGGGAAGATGCTTCAACTATAAGAATTAGGGGGATAGGTACTTTAAATAATTCCAGTCCTCTAGTGCTTATTAATGGGGTAGAAGGAAAACTCTCTGAAATTAATCCAAATGATATTGAATCAATAACAGTATTAAAAGATGCAGCCTCTGCTGCAATTTATGGAAGTAGAGCTGCTAATGGAGTTGTTTTGGTTAAAACAAAGCAAGGCACTGGGGGAGAGGCTCAAATTAGTTATAACGGATATTTCGGTTTACAGCAGATAGGAAGAAAATATGATTTAATTACTAACAGTGCTGAATATATGGACATATGGAATATTGCTGTCACCAATTCTGGAGGAGATCCCTTATTTCCACAAGATGTTATCGAGGGGTTTCGTACCGGTGATGATCAATATAGATACCCAAATACAAATTATCTGGAAGAGATTTTTAGAACATCACCTATCACAGAGCATAATGTATCAATTCGTGGAGGCTCTGAAAAAAGTAATTACTATTTATCCTTTAATTTTAGAGATCAGGAAGGTATAGTTAGAAATACGAATTCAGAAAAATACGGCATAAACCTGTCACTTTCCAATCAAGTTGAGGATTGGTTAAAAGTAGAGGGTAATGTTCAGGCAAGTAGAAAAAAGTACGAAAGTCCTTATGATGAAATTTCACGTGCGTTATATTTAACGATGAATGGTCATCCTTTTAGTTCACCGTATAACAGTAATGGTGAATTTGGAGCTACTCAAGCTATTTATGAGCAAGGTGAGAATGCTGGAAAACCAATAGTCGATACTCGAAACCCATTTCCAGACTTATTTAATGGTAAAACCTTGAATGTGGTTAACTATCTGAACGTTAGTGGTAAAGTGGAGGTGAGCTTGTCTCCATATTTAAAATTTAACTCTACGATTAATGGTCAAGTCACAAATGGGATAACTGACAGATATAATGAGTTGAACTATGCCTATACTGAAGATGGATTTAGAACTTTACCTCTGGATTACGAACAAACTATTACAAATCAAAGAAATAATAGTAATGAGTTTTATTGGGTGAATTTTAATACAATTAATTTTGACAAGACATATAATGAGGTTCATAATTTTTCGTCCATTTTGGGAATGCAAGTAGAATCAAATGAGATTAAAACTACAGGTGCGCAAAAATCTGACCCTCCTAAAGAAGGAATACATCAAGTTGATGCCGCTACTTCAAATGCGATCGCCAATGGTAACCGAACAGAATGGAAAATGCTTTCTTACTTTGGTAGAATTAATTATAATTTTGATCAGAAATATTTGTTTGAGGCCAATTTAAGGGCCGATGCTTCTTCACGATTTAGAAAAGGAAATAAATGGGGCGTGTTCCCTTCGTTCTCAGCGGGATGGAATATCAGTAAGGAGGACTTTTTTAATATTACTAGTATTGATAGGTTGAAGCTTAGAGCATCCTGGGGAGAGCTGGGGAATCAAAATATTAACTTAATTGCTGGTAATTACCCTTATTTGACTACAGTTACACAGAGTAATGGAACCAGTTATAATTTTCAAAATCAATTTGTACCAGGTACCGCTATTACTGAATTAGTGGATAGGGATATTTCATGGGAAACTACTAAATCAATAGACATTGGTTTAGAAGCGACCTTCCTTGACAATAGAATTAGCTTTGAAGCCGATTACTTTAACAAATTGACAGAAGATATTTTAGTGCGCCTTCCTGTTCCATTAATTCTTGGTGGTGTTTCTTCTCCCATCCAAAATATTGGGGAAATGAGAAATGAAGGAGTAGAGCTCCTGGTGAACTATCAGTCTCATACCTATGAGAAAGATTGGACTTATAATATTGGTGGTAATGTTTCATTTATAGAGAATAAGGTAGAAAGATTCTTAGATGATTCTCCTGATCAATTATACCTAATTAGAGAAGGTTTTTCCTATAACACTTTATATGGCTTAAATGCAATAGGGGTTTATCAATCTGAACAGGAAATTGCCGAACATATCCCTCAAAACAGTTATCAACCTAAACCGGGAGATTTGAAATATGATGATTTAAATGGAGATCAAAAGATAGATTATCGTGATAAGAAAGTAATGGGAAATACGGTCCCTAAGATTACTTATGGTTTAAGTTTAGGAACTTCCTACAAAAACTGGAGTATTAATATGGTAGCGCAAGGTATCGCTGATGTTTCGTCTTATACTCAAAATGCCTGGACGGAACCACTTGGAATCTCAGGTGGTTCAATTACTAAAAGATGGAGAAATGCGTGGACTGAAGATAGTCCCAGTTCTTCGCTGCCTAGTATTAAAGTAAATGATACCTGGAATAGAAGACAGTCATCTTTTTGGGTGAGTGATCTTTCTTATTTAAAGATTAAGAATATACAACTTAGTTATGATGTATCTAAATCTATTATGGATGATTTAGGCTTGAAATCGGCCACGGCATATATGAATATGTCTAACGTATATACTTTTGTTAATAATGATTATGAAGGTTTTGATCCGGAAAGGAGCACCTTTGACTCTGGAGGCTATGTTTATCCAGCCCCCCGAATTATGACAATTGGACTAAATATTAACTTTTAAAATATTACAGATGAAAATCTTGAAGTTTAAATATATTCAAATTTTACTATTCTTGAGTGTAATGAGTTCTTGTACAGATGATTTTGTTAGTGTACTGCCAGATGATAGAATAGTACAGGAAAATTTTTGGCAAAATGAAGATGATGCGGTGATGGCCCTATATGGTATTTATAATGTATTACAGGATAGGTATATTTATGGATATGGAGGAGGAGAAGATGCCATGAGTCCCAATGCATTCCAATGGGCTCATTGGGAAGGTAAGCATATGCAGGTTGGAAACGGTACTATACAGCCAAGTGATGGAGGCATAGTTGCTGGAAGATGGACTGATGCATATAGGGGGATTAACCGTGTAAATTCATTTCTAGCCAATATAGATAGGGTAGATATGGATGTAAAGGATAAAGAAACCATGAAAGGTGAAGCATACTTTCTTAGAGGTGTTTTTTATTCATTATTGGTAAATACTTATGGAGGTGTGCCGTTAATTTTAGAGCCAATATCGGTTGAGGAAGCAAGGACACTTAGTAGATCAACTAAAGAAGAAAGTTGGAATCAGGTTCATTCAGACTATGATATGGCAATATCCTTACTTCCAACTAATGCAGAAGTTAAAGGCAGGGCCACTTTAGGAGCAGCTTTAGGTATGAAAATGCGTGCTTTTTTATATCAGAGTGAATGGGAGCAGGTTATTGAATATGCCGATAAAGTAATTGCCTTAGGAGAATATGATTTATTTCCAAGTTATGAGGGGTTATTTCATCTGGATAATGAAAATAACGAAGAAGTTATTTTTGATGTACAGTTTATGGATGGCCCATTTTCCCAGGGCAGTATTTTTGATAGATACTGGCAACCTCAGAATTTAGAAAACGGTGTTTCCGGTTCTAATTCTGTAGCACCCATTCAGGATTTAGTTGATGCGTATGAGACGATTGATGGTACAAATATAAATCCAGATAAACCATTTGAAAACCGAGATCCACGACTTGACTTTACAATTTTAAGACCAGGAGCATCTTTTCAGGATCAACTATATCCAGATGAAATTCAGAATCATACAGGGCAAAAGGTAGGTTATGGTATTAGAAAGTATACCATTGAGGATAAACAAATAGTACCTACCCAATCTCCACTGAATTTTATAGTCTTACGGTATGCTGATATACTACTTTCAAAAGCCGAAGCATTGATTGAAGGCGAAGAAAAAAATATCCCTAAGGCTATAGAATTGATCAATAGAATAAGAACTGAAAGAAATGATGTCAATATGTATTCAATTAATGCGAATTTAGATTTTACGGAAGCTAGAGAATTGTTAAGACACGAAAGAAGGATTGAATTTGCATTGGAAGGATTGTATTGGTCTGACATAAAGAGGTGGGAAATTGGAAATAAAATTTATCCTTTAGAAGTAAGGGGAGGTTCTAATGAACTAATTGAAGTTAAATTTGAAGATGGTTATAATCTAGAAGAAGATCAATATCTTCCTCTTCCTGATAGTGAACTTTCTTTAAACCCGAATCTTGAACAGAACCCAGGTTACTAAACTTGAAGTAATCACTAAAAGAGTTTATATGACTTAAAATAGGCCGTTATATATTCTATACGTATAACGGTCTACTTTTTTAAGTGTTTTATAGTTTTAAAATTTATATAGTATGAAAAATAACAGACGTTCCTTTATTAAGAATTTAGGAATAGTGGGCGCAACTGCGGCCGTAATCCCGTCCAGTTTTGCTGCAGAAGCGAAAGAAGTAAATTTATTGAATAGAGCTGCAAAGACTTCAACAAACAAAATCCTTAAAATCGCTTTAATTGGTGCCGGGGGAATGGGTGTTGCCGATACCAATACGGCATTAAAGCACGAGAATATAGAACTTGTGGCCGTATGTGATTTATACGATGGGCGTTTAGAAGATGCTAAAAAACGTTGGGGCAGCAGTTTGTTCCTTACCAAAGATTATAAGGAAGTGCTAAACCGCAGTGATATTGACGCGGTAATAATTGGCACCCCCGATTTTTGGCACAAAAAAATGAGTGTTGATGCGCTTAATGCAGGTAAACACGTGTACTGTGAAAAACCAATGGTACATAGTGTAGAAGAAGGAAACGATATCATAAAAGCCTGGAAGAAATCTGGAAAAATCTACATGGTAGGTAGCCAGGGAATGTCTTCTTTGGGTAATGAAAAGGCCAGAGAACTATTGGCAGCCGGTGCTATAGGAACGCTTAATTATGCTGAAGGCTTTTGGGCCAGGAATTCGGCCTTGGGTGCCTGGCAGTATCCAATCCCCAAAGATGCCTCTACCCAAACCGTAGATTGGGAGAAGTATACTTCTATAAGCAAAGACATGCCTTTTGACCCTTTAAGGTTCTTTAGATGGAGAAATTACCTTGACTACGGTACGGGTATGGCCGGCGACCTATTTGTGCATTTATTCTCCAGTCTTCATTTTATTACCAATTCGTATGGCCCCAATAAAATTGCGGCAACCGGTGGATTGCGCCACTGGGATGACGGGCGTGAAGTACCGGATGTACTTTTAGGAATGTTTGATTACCCCGATACAAAACAACACCCGGCATTTAACCTTTCCTTGCGTTGTAATTTTGTTGACGGTACCAGCGGAAGTACGTTCTTAAAACTGGTAGGAAGTAAAGGTTCTATGGATATAGCCTGGGACAGCCTTACATTAAAGCGCAATGCCGGTGGAGGAAGTGATGATCCTTTCCTGGCAGAAAAAGCAAAAGAAAATTCAGGCAGGCCAGATCGTAAAAAGCTGGTTCCACCTTTAGAAACCGTTTACCGGGCAGAAGATGGCTACAAAGGAGCGCATTATGACCATTTTGCCAATTTCTTTATGGCAATTCGTGAAAATGGCTCGGTAGCCCAAGATCCTGCTTTTGGGTTCCGTGCAGCCGCACCGGCTTTATTATGTAATGAAAGCTATAAAAAGAATGAATTTATAAACTGGGATCCGGAAAAAATGAAATTAG
>NZ_JAEHNY010000060.1:0-200 GCF_016236975.1 Salegentibacter maritimus | reverse complement strand
GCATTGGTATCGATGGTCGTAATTACGTCTCCATTACCATTTGTAAAAGTATACACCCCATCGGTTACACTTACTGAAGTAGTGTTTGCATCAATAATTACCTCCGTACCGTCTACAGCGGTGTGGGTATAAGTGCCGTTATTGTTATCAACTAATACATCAGACTCGTTTCCAATAATGCTTAAAATTTCATCATAGAT